>JBGSYE010000129.1:0-5300 GCA_041751075.1 Chthoniobacteraceae bacterium | reverse complement strand
TGCTGCGCAATGTGCAGGTCGAGGCGCTGACCAAGCCCGAGTTGACCGGCGAGTGGGAGCACAAGCTCCGCCAGATGGAGCGCGGCCAGCTTTCCCGCGAAGTTTTCATGGGCGAGATCCGCAAGCTGACCACGGAGATCGTGGACAAAGTGCGCGGCGGACTGGGCCAGGAGGTGCAGGGAAAATTTGAGGCTCTGGCGGTGAAATGCCCGCGCTGCGGCGAGGGGAGGTTCAAGGAGTCGTTCCGCGCTTTTGAGTGCCCCGGGTGCAAGCTCATCGTGTGGAAGACGATGGCCGGTCGGGAATTTGAGCGCGAGGAAGTCGCGAAGCTGCTCGCGGAGAAACGCGTCGGCCCGCTCGAAGGCTTCCGCAGCAAGCTCGGGCGCGCCTTTGCCGCGACGGTGATCCTCGACGAGGAGGAGTGGAAACAGAAGTTCGACTTTGACAAGGACGACGGCGCGAGCAAAGCCGACGGCACGCTCGATCTCAGCCAGGCAAGACCGCTCGGCGATTCGCCGGCCGGCGCGATTTACGAGACGGATACCGCCTACCTCTGCGTGCCCGCCGGCGGCAAAGGAAAGCCGGTGCGCATGGGCAAGACGATCCTGCAAAAGCAAATCCCCGCCGAGCAGGCGCTGAAGCTCTTCCGCGAAGGCAAGACCGACCTGCTCCCGCGCTTCATCTCGAAGAAGGGAAAACCCTTTGCCGCGTATCTGAAACTCGAAGGCGACAAGGTGGGATTCGAGTTCGAGCCGCGCACGGCGAAGAAACCCACCAAAGGCGCGAAAGCAGCGCCGTCGAAGGAAGCGGAAGCGGCGTAGAGCGAGTGTGCCTTCCAGGCCACTCGCTGGGGGAAGTGCTAGGACTTAAGAGCCAAATTCCAAGTAAGTTTCAGGATTCAACGGGAGAAGTTTCAAGCCGGCTTCCCGTCCTGCGAAGCTCTCCGAGAGCCGCGCTTCCTTGAAATTTCTCCGCACTTGGTCTTTGGAGCTTACTTGGAATTTGGCACTTGAATCCTGGCCCTTCCCACAGCGAGTGGCCTGGAAGGCACACTCGCTCTACCGCTTGCCGCCAGGCGGCTTGAGCACGATCTCCGCGCCCTCTCGCGCGGCGTCGACTTGCAGCGGGCTGCCGGCGTCTGCGGCCAGCTTGCGCGCATGCTCCACCATCGCGGAGACCTTCCGATCGTCGTGCGCCGGATCGTGGTGGAAGAGCTGGAGTGCGCGCACATTCCCCGCCATGGCAAAGCGCACCACATCATCCACGCACCCATGGCCCCAGCCGACGTGGGTCGTGTACTCCTCGGCGTCGTATTGCGCGTCGCAGATCAGCAAGTCCGCGCCGCAGATGAAATCGGTCAGCAGCCGCGTCCGCTCGCGACGCTCCATGCAGTCGGGGCGATCGGCGGCGAGTTCGTTGAAGGTCTCGTTGTCGGGCAGATAGACGATCGACCCGGCGCTGGTGAAGAGCCGGTATCCGAAGGCCACATCGGGGTGATTCGACTGACACGCCTCGATCCGCACCTTGCCGATCTTCGCGCGGCGCTCGCGGAGTTCCTCGATCTCGATGTTTCCGGGGAGCTGCTTCAGGGCGATCGGGAAATACGGGCTCTCCATCTGGCCGGCGAGCATCGCCGCGAGACTCGCCGCCGCTCCCTCGACGCCGAGGACGCGGAGCCGGTTCTTCGGATCGTAGGCAGGGAGGAAAAAGGGGAAGCCCTGGATGTGATCCCAGTGCGTGTGAGTGATGAGCAGCGTCGCGGCGATCGGCTCGCCGCCGGCCTTGCGGCCCAGTTCCAGACCGAGCTGCCGGATGCCGGAACCCGCATCGAGAATAATGATTTCACCATCCGCGCGCACTTCGACGCACGAGGTATTGCCGCCATAGATCACCGTGTCCGGCCCCGGAGCGGGGATGGACCCGCGCACTCCCCAGAACTTTACTCGCGTGGACACGTCGGGAGGATTGCCGGACTCCCTGCGACGCGCAAGCCCGCCATTCATTTCCAGACCGGGCACATGGCGCAGGAGCACCTGCTTCAGCCTTTCGTAGCCGAGCGGCTTAAGCACGTAATCGTCGGCCCCGGCTTCCTCGGCTGACCGCCGGTCCGGCGCATAGTCGCGCCCGCTCAGCATCACAAATTTCGTGTCCCGCAGCTCGGGCCGTTGCCGCACGGTGGTGCAGACGTGGAAGCCATTGCCGCGAGGCATCATCAGATCGCACAGGATCAGATCCGGGCGGTGCTCCAGGGCCGCGGCGATCCCGCTCTCGCCATCGACCGCCTCCAGGACGAGCACGTCGGCATGGCGGAGCAGTTCGGCAGCCGGAGCCCGGCAGTGTGCGTCGTCGTCGATGAGGAGGATCTTCTTCAAGTGCGTGGGAATCCTTTGAGCCGTGGAGAGAAACACAAGCCGTGCCTCCGGGGAGATGAATTCTTGGGGGGATAGCGGAGGAACCCGGAAATACGGAAAAGATTATAATTGCCATATTTATGATTCTTGTTATACATCGCGTCCGCTTGATCCGACCTTTCATGATTTCCGACCTCTTCCGCTCTCTCCGCCGCCGCTTTCTCCTCCCCCTCCTCGGCCTGTGCGCCTTGGCTGCCAATTCTCCCGCTCTCGCCGAATCCCTCTACGTCTCCTACGTCGGCGGCCAGATCGGCCGGTTCGATTCCCTCACGGGCGCAAATCTCGGCATCTTCGTCTCCGGCCTGCATAGCCCCCGCGGGCTCGCCTTCGACCTCCAGGGCAATCTCTTCGTGGCCAATGTGAACAGCGCCACGATCGACAAGATCACCCCCGACGGCACGGTGTCGGTCTTCGCCAGCGGCGGGGGACTTGACTTCCCTTACGCTCTCGCCATGGACGTGAGCGGCAGCCTCTATGCGTCGAATCTCGGCAACAACACCATCAGCCGGATCACGCCCGACGGCACCGTGAGCCTCTTTGCCAGTGGGATGAATCGTGCGCACGGCCTGAGCTTCGCCCCGGACGGCGGCCTCTATGTGTCGAACTTCGAGGACGCTACGGTGCTGCGGATCGATTCGACCGGGACGACCAGCCTCTTCGCCGCCGGCCAGGGCATGAGCAATCCCGTCGGCATCGTCGCGTCCGGCGGCAGCCTCTTCGTGGCAAACTCGCGGAACGACTCGATCAGCAAACTGACCCTGGAGGGGACGGTCACGGCCTTTGCAGGTGGGGGCGGGCTGAGCTTCCCGGTCGGGCTCACGGCGGACTCCGCCGGCAATCTCTACGCGGCAAATTTCAACGGATACAACATCAGCCGGATCGCTCTCGACGGCACGGTGAGCCTCTTCGCAAATACAGACGGCGGTCCCGCGGCGTTTGCCTTTGCCCCTGGCCCCATCGCTCCCCCGGTGCTGGTGCCCGAGCCCGGCAGCACGATGCTCGCGATCATCGGGGGACTCGCCTGCACGATTTTGTTCCGCCCGCGGCGGCGGTAGCGCGTGCATGGGGAGTGCGCGGACTCGGATGCGCTGCCGCCCGTCCTCTCACCGGCTCCACGTCCTGCGGCGCAGCCAGATATCGATCGGCAGGAGGACGAGCGCCGCGATGAGGAAATAGTCCGCAAGCTCGCGGCGGCTCCGTGAACCGCGGTCGGGCCGGGCGTAGATGTCGGCGGGAGCCGGCGCGTATTTTCCCCGCCCGATCTCCGCGAGTCCCCGCAGGAAGGTCTCGTCCACGTCCGTCCGCAGATACTCGCGCGGATAGCTCCGCGTGTGGCCAAACGAATACCCGCCATCCGGCAGATCGGGCGAACTCACGTTGACGAGCACCGTCCCCTCCGCCGGCAGGGTGAAGGTCGCGCGATAACTGCCGGGGCCATCCTGCGTCGCATCGATCGTCGTCGTCGCGCCGTCCGGCGCCCGCATCGTCACGGTCACGGGCAGCTCGTTGCGAAAGGCACCATCCGGACGGATGGCGTCGATCGCGACATCGAGCCGGTCGCCACTCTCCCGCGTATTCACCTGGAAGCTCCCCTGCTCGCTCTTTCGCATGAGCCCACGCACGAGCTGCGTCCAGAATTTCCCGAAGCCCGGCCATTGCAGCCACTCCGCGGCCCAGCGCGCCTTCGCATCGCTGGTGAAGGCCGCGCTCTGCCCGAGCCCGTAGCGCCATGTCGCCAGCAGCGGCTCGCCGCGCTCGGTGGCGAGCAGGATTTCCGCGGTCGGCTTCGGCTTCGTCGCGTTGTAGCCGAGGAGCAGCGGCGCCTGCTCCCAATCGAATCCCGCCGTGATCGCATTTGGCTTCACCGGGACGGCGAGCGACGGCTCTTCGATCAGGCTGGATTGCGCGACCTTCATCGTCTCGGTGCTGAAGATCTGCGGCAGCGTGGTGGCGTCGCTCGTGAGGTAAAAGCGGCCATTGCCACGCTCGGCGAGCGCGCGCAGGAAGGCGGTGTCCTTGTCCTGCTCCGAGCCGAGCGCGACGACCGAGGTCGTGATCTTCGACGCCAGCATCGCCGCGGCGAGATCGAGCGAATTGCCGCCGGTGCGCGTGCCGTCGCTCATCTCACCGGCGGCCTTTTCCTCGGCATCGGCGGCGTCGGAGAAAAGGAGCACGTGCTTGATCCGCGCCGACACATCGCGCAGGCGCTGGAAGGCATCCGCCAGCGACGTGTACACATAGATGCCGCCGCCGCCCGCCGTGACCGCGAGGATCTTTTGCTCCACCGCCGCCTTCGCCGCGATCGGCTGGATCGGCGTGACCACATGCACGCGGGTATCCACAGCGGTGACACCGAACTGATCGCGCGCCTGGAGCACATTCAGTGCAAAGACCGCGCCTTGATTCGCCAGCGCCATCTTCGTCTGCCCGCCGGCCTGCGCGGTCATCGAGCCGGAGCGATCGAGCACGATGAGCATCGCCACGCTCGGCGTGTCCTGGCGATCCTCATGCTCCATGCGCACGGGCAGCATCTGCTCGATGGGCGTGCGGTAGTAGCCGCCCACGCCGTAGCTGTTCTCGCCGCCGATGAGCACGAAGCCGCCGCCGAAATCCTGCACCCAGCGGCGATAAAGATCCATCTGCTCGCGGCTGAGGTTCAGCGCGGAGACATCGCTGAGCAGGAAGAGATCGAACTGCTGCAAATCCTCGATCGTCCGCGGCAGCCCGCTCGCCGATCGCGTCTCGACCGTGATCTTCTCCCCGCGCAAGGCCGTCGCCAGCGGGCGGGTCCGCGCTTCATCCGCCTCGACGAGCAGCACGCGCGGCTGGCCGCGCAGACTCGCCGTAGCCTGCGCGCGATTATTCTCCACCGAGGTGTCGCGCTCCGGC
>JBGSYE010000128.1:0-11751 GCA_041751075.1 Chthoniobacteraceae bacterium | reverse complement strand
GTGAATCCCCAAAATCCGGCGGCGAACTCTTCATCGTCGATAACAGCGACGAGTCATGGAAGGGTCTGAAATACCTTAACGATTGGACCGAGATCGCCAGCGCCTTCGACATCGCCACGGGCTATTTCGAGATCGGCGCACTCCTCGCACTCGACGGCCAGTGGCAGAAGCTCGAAAAGATTCGCATCCTGATGGGCGACGAAGTTTCGCAGCGCACCCGGCAGGAGTTGCTCGATGGGCTTCGCGCGCGCATCGTCAAGACTCTCGAGGCGAGCGCGGAAGAGGCGAAAGAGGCGAACGATTTCCTCTCCGGCGCGTCCGCCATCGTCGCAGCACTGCGCGAGGGTCAGATCGAATGCCGCGTCTATGCGAAGCGGAAGTTTCACGCGAAAGCTTACATCACCCACCCGCGGGTCGCGGTCATCGGTTCAGTCGCGCTGGTCGGCTCCAGCAATTTCACGCTGCCCGGCCTGACGCAGAACATCGAACTGAACATCCAGGTGAAGGCGGCGGGCGACGTGGCGCAACTCCAGGAATGGTTCGAGCGGCATTGGGAGGAAAGCGATCCCATCACCGACGACATCCTCCGCGTCATCGAGCGCCAGATCGCCGACTACGCGCCGTTCCAAGTCTATGCCAAGGCGCTGCAGGAGCTGTTCAAGAGCCACGAGCTGCCGCCCGCAGCGTGGGAGCAGACGCAGTCGAAGATGTATCAGCATCTCGATATCTATCAAAAGGAGGCCTACCACTCGCTGCTCAAGATTTCCCGCCAGCATCGCGGCGCGTTGCTCTGCGACGGCGTCGGCTTGGGCAAAACCTTCGTCGGCTTGCTGCTGATCGAGCGCCTCATCATGCACGAGCGCAAGCGCGTCGTGCTGATCGTTCCGAAATCCGGCCGGGTCGCGGTGTGGGAGCGCAATCTTCGACGACACCTTCGACGACATGGAGACGCTCGTGGATTTCCTCGTGGAAATGCGCCGGCTCGATCCCTCCCACGACGACAAACTCAAGGCCCTCGTCCTCCTGCTGACGAAGGACGCCGTGCTCAAGAAGCACAAGGTCATTATCTTCAGCGAATACATGACCACGGCCCGCTACCTCCGCCGGCAGCTCCTCGAGGCGAAGATCAGCGGCGTGGATGAGATCGACAGCAACAGCAAGCGCGACCGCGCCGAAGTCATCCAGGAGTTCGCCCCCTACTACAACGACACCACCAGCCCAAAGCTCGCCGCCGAGGGCCGCGCCGAGATTCGTGTGCTCATCTCCACCGATGTCCTTTCCGAAGGTCTCAACCTTCAGGACGCCACCCGCCTCATCAATTACGACCTCCACTGGAATCCCGTCCGCCTCATGCAACGCATCGGCCGCATCGATCGCCGCCTGAACCCCGCCGTGGAAAAGCAGCTCATCGCCGACCACCCCGAGCAGGCGGGGCTGCGCGGCCATGTCATCTATTGGAACTTTCTCCCGCCGGACGAACTCGACGGCCTCCTGCGCCTCTACACCCGCGTCGCCTACAAGACCCTGCGCATCTCGAAGGTCTTCGGCATCGAGGGCAAACAACTCCTCACGCCGCAGGACGACTTCGATGCCTTGCGCGACTTCACCCACGCCTACGAAGGCGAAGCCTCACCCGCCGAACAGCTCCACCTCGAATACCAAAAGCTCCTCCGCGACAACCCCGCCTTGGAGCCATTCCTCCATTCCGCCCCGCTCCGCCTCTTCAGTGGGCGCGAGCACGTCCGGCCAGGCACGCGCGCCGTCTTTCTCTGCTACCGCCTCCCCGCCGAGGACAAGACCGTGCCGCCCGAGCAAGCGTGGGAGGGCGAAGCTGGCCGCACCGGCTGGTATCTCTACGATCTCGCCAGCGGGCAGATCGCGGAGGACGCTCCGCGCATCGCCGACGTCATCCGCAGCAGCGTCGAGACACCGCGCTGCCTCGCCATCGAGCCGGCCACGCTCCGCGACATCCGGCTGAAAGTGGAGAAGCACATCAGGAACACCTATCTCAAGCAGGTCCAGGCGCCCGTCGGCGTGAAGCCTGTGCTCAAGTGCTGGATGGAATTGAACTGAACTCCTCGCTATCCTTCCCACCATGACGATCACCCTTCCCGACGATCCTGCATTGCTTCACCTCGACGAGATGCAGGTGAGGCTCGACCTCGCCTGCGGTATGTTCGCCTCCGGACGCGCTTCGCGCGGCGTGTGCGCCCGGATAGCCGGCTTGGACAGCGCCGCCTTTGACGAGGCGCTCTTCGTCCGCCATATCCCGTCCTACACCTCCGAGATGCTCGATCAGGATTTGGCGGCCTGGAAAAAAATGGCAAAGGAGTGATCGTCGTCACAGACACGTCGGTCGTGCTGAATCTCGCCTGGCTACACGAGGAGCAGTTGCTGCCGGCGCTTTTCGGGAGCGTGCTCGCACCGCCGGCCGTGCAGGCCGAGTTTGAACGCCTCGCGCTTGCCGATCATCGATTCCGACGATCGTCGAAAACGCGCGCGTCGGCGCATTTGGCTTCATCTCCAACCACGGGTATCTCGACAACCCGACCTTTCGCGGAATGCGCCAAAGTCTCATGGGGACGTATCAGCGAATGTCCGTGCTCGATCTCCACGGCAACGCGAACAAGAAGGAAGAATCGCCAGATGGTTCGGAGGACAAGAACGTCTTCGATATTCGACAAGGCGTCGCAATTTGCCTTTCCGCTCGCGGCGGCGCGGAGGCCAGCATCAAACACGCGGATTTGTGGGGCTCACGCGATTCGAAGTATGCGTGGCTCACGAAGCACAACGTTCGGAACAGTAGCTTTTCGTCGCTGACGCCCGACTCCCCTTATTACTTCTTCGAGCCGCAGAACACGGACTGCCGCGCCGAATACGACAAAGGTTGGAAAATCAACGAGGCGATGCCTGTAAACAGCGCCGGATTCATCACGGCACGAGACCATTTCGTCGTGGACTTCGACAGGGAGGCGTTGCTCTCACGCATCGCCGATTTCGCCGATCCAAAGCTCTCCGACTCCGAAATCCGAACGAAGTATTTTGAGGGCCGCGGCTCCGCCAAATACCCGGATGGAGATACTCGCGGCTGGAAAGTTCCGAGTGCTCGAAAGCGTGTGCAATCAGACAAGAATTCGCGCGACCATGTGCGGCGCTGCCTCTATCGCCCGTTCGATGAGCGCAAAATTTATTGAGTCGATTGGATGGTGGATTGGCCGCGCCCAGAACTCACGCGCCATCTCGACATAAGCGGCAACAAGGCACTCATCACGACACGCATTACCCAGGATATTTTCTCGGTGTTTGTTTCGCATTTACCTCCCGCTCACAAGAGCGTCAGCGCATACGACGTGAACTACGTCTTTCCGCTCACAACAGCACCGAGCAGCGGAGCGCAGCGGTCACTGCTCTTCGACGACGGCAAACAGCATCCGAACTTCGCACCCGCATTTCTCAAAGCATTCGCTGGTGCGTTGCAGCTGTCTCAAGAACGCCCGCACGGCCTGCCCGCCGGCCTGACGCCCGAAGACATCTTCCACTACGCCTACGCGTTGTTTCACAGTCCCGGCTACCGGAGCCGCTACGCGGAGTTTCTGAAGATCGATTTCCCGCGCCTGCCGTTGACCGGGAACCTGGAGCTGTTCCGCGCCCTCGCCCGGCTCGGCGGCGAACTCACCGCCCTGCACCTGCTGGAATCGCCCAAGCTCGCCCAGCCCATCACCGAGTTCATCGGCGGCCGCCATTCCGAGGTCGAAAAAATCTCGTGGTCGCGCCACACCGTGTGGGTGGACAAGGCGCAGACCACCGGCTTCCACGGCGTGCGCGAGGAGGTGTGGAACTTCCACATCGGCGGCTACCAGGTCTGCGAGAAATGGCTCAAAGACCGCAAAGGCCGGGAACTCACCAAGGACGACCTCGCCCACTACCAAAAGATCGTCGTCGCCTTCAGCGAAACCATCCGGCTGATGGCGGAGATCGACGTGGTGATCGCGCAGCACGGCGGCTGGCCGGGGGCATTCACATCCCGCAAGTCCGGTTCGTAAATCCCGCGCGATCCGATGGACGCTCACGAAACACCGACGTCCGCTGAGAAGCCCGCGGTCAAGATTTACACCGACGGAGCGTGTGAATGCAATCCCGGCGCCGGCGGGTATGGCGTGGTCTTGTTGCACCCCAGGAAGCGCAGGGAGGTGAGCGGCGGATACCGCCTGACGACTAACAACCGGATGGAACTGGCCAAGCGGCTTATCCCACGGCCTCCATCATTGCTCTAAGGGCGGCATCGCAAGCGCAGCCCGTTTCACCGGGCACACCCTCTCCTTCGACAGCAACCGTCGGGTCCGCAAATACAAGGAGGGTGAGCGAGCCTTCCGGGCCGCCCGCTACGAGGCGCGGAGGTAGCGAGCAGCCTGGAAGGCAGGCTCGCTCTACGCTGTCTCTTCTCCAGCCTTCGGAATCTCCGGCACCGGAAATGTGCCGACCTTCACCCGGATGATGTCCGCCCGCAGAGTGTCGCGCTCCTCGGCGGCGAGCTTTTGCTGCGAGCCTTTCTGCAAATGCGCGGGCTGCGTCTCCATGAAGAGCTCGTCGATCGGGTGCCGGCACTCCTCGGGGAAAAAGCCGAGATCGATCCCGAGCTTGATGTGGCTCACGAGATTCAGCGCCTCCTTGCTGCTCATCGAGTGCGCGTGCCGCAGGATGCCGTAGCTGCGACCGATGTGATCGAAGAGCGTCACCGGCTTTTTCTGGAGCAGCGTCGCGCGGGCGTTCTGCTCGTGCTCGATGATTTGCAGGATGACCTTGTTCAGTCGCTCGATGATCTCGTCCTCCTTTTCCCCGAGCGTGGTCTGATTCGAGACTTGGAAGAGATTCCCCAGCGCCTCAGTCCCTTCGCCGTAGAGGCCGCGCACCGCGAGGCCGATTTTGTTCACGGCCTGGATGATCTGATTGATCTGCTCGCTGAGCACGAGCGCCGGCAGATGCACCATCGCCGAGGCGCGCATCCCGGTGCCGACATTGGTCGGGCACGCCGTGAGGTAGCCGAGCTGCGGATGGAATGCGAACTCCAGGCGCTCCTCCAGCTCGCTGTCCACCTTGTCGATCATCTTGAAGACCGGCTTGAGCTGGAGCCCGCTGCGGATGCCTTGCATCCGGAGGTGATCCTCTTCGTTGATCATGATCGATAGCGTCTGCTTCTTGTTTGTGACCACCGCGCTGCCGACACCCTTCGCCGCATGCTCGCGGGAAATGAGATGCCGCTCGACGAGCACCTGCTTTTCCAGTGCCGAGAGATCCTGCGAATACACGGAGTGCGCCTCGGCCATCTCCGGCAGCGCTTCGACCGCCGGCTTTACCGTCTCGAGGATCTGCAGCCGCTCTGTCTTCTTCGCCCAGCCGGGGAAGGCGTGGTTGCGGATATTGCGCGCGAGCCGGACGCGGCTCGAGACGACGATCTGGTGATGCGGCCCCTCCCCGCGGAGCCATTCGCCGGAGTGGGTCAGGATATTGTGGATAGCCATGGTTACGCGGGAGAAACATCCAACATCCAACATCCAACATCCAATGAGCGCGTCGGAACGCGGGTTCCCCATTGGATGTTGGATGTTGGATGTTGAGTGTTGGATGTTCCTTCATCTTCAGGATCCCACTTCGCGTTGCTTGATCTCGTCACGGATGCGCGCCGCCGACTCGTAATTCTCCTCCGCCACGGCGCGGCTGAGATCGCGTTTCAGATTTTTCATTTCCTGCTCGCGCTCGATGTTGCGTCGCATCCGCGCGGGAAATTTTCCGACGTGCGCCGTGCCCTTGTGCATCCCCTTCAGCAATCCCGCGAGCCCCTCGGCAAACGTCTCGTAACAACTCGCGCAGCCGAGCCTTCCGGTCTTTTTGAAATCCTGCTGACTGAACCCGCAGACCGGGCACTTTTGCACCGAGTTTCCACCTTCCATCGCCTGCGCCGCCCCGAGCCCGAGCAGCAGATCGGCGAGCGCAAAGCCCGTCGGATCCGTCACGCCCTTCTCCTTCGAGCACGCCTCGCAGAGGTTCACCTTCTGCATTTTCCCCTCGACGATCTGTGTCAGAAAAACGGTGGCTTGGTTATGTTTGCAGACGTCGCAGATCATCGGAGGGACGAGTGGCAGGTGACAGGTGGCATGGACTACTTTCTCAATCGACTCTGCAACGACAGGCGCGCGCTGTCACCTGTCTCTTGCGCTCTTCACTCGTACACCGGCGTCCCGGTGGTCTGCGTCAACTCGCGGAACCGCGCGATGATCCGCTGCGTAATCTCGCCCGGCTTCCCCGTGCCGATCACGCGCTGATCGAGCTTCACCGCGGCGATGACCTCCGCCGCCGTGCCGGTGAGGAAACATTCGTCGGCCGTGAAGACATCGTGCCGGGAGAGATCGCGCTCGCGGAGTGGGATGCTGAGTTCCCGCGCGATCTCGATGACCGCGCCGCGCGTGATGCCATCGAGCGCACCGGCGGTGAGTGGCGGCGTCGAGACCACGCCGTCGCGGACGATGAAAATATTGTCGCCCGTGCATTCCGCGACGAGACCCACGTCGTTGAGCATGAGCCCCTCCTCCGCGCCGGCCTGGATCGCTTCGACCTTGGCCATCACGTTGTTGAGGTAATTGAGCGACTTCACCTGCGGGCTCAGGATGTCGTGCGAAGGCCGCCGCGTCGCGACCGTCGCCATGGTCAGGCCGGTTTCGTACGCCTTTTCCGGATAGAGCTGGATCGACGCGGCGATGATGAACACGGACGGCTTCGGGCACTTGTAAGGACTCAGCCCCATCGGCCCCACGCCGCGCGTGATCACGAGCCGGATGTAGCCGTCGCGCAATCCGTTCGCACGCACCGTGTCGCAAGTCGCCCTGGTCATCTCCTCGGGCGTCATCGTCACATTCAAAAGGATCGCCCGCGCGCAATCGTAGAGACGCCGGATGTGCTGATCGAGCCGGAAGACCCGCCCATTGTAGAAGCGAATGCCCTCGAAGACGCCATCGCCATAGAGCACTCCGTGATCGAACACGGAGATCTTCGCCTGGCTTTCCGGCACGATCTGGCCGTCGAGATAGATGAGCAGTTCCTTCATGGGAGCGAGGCGCGGAAGATGCCCGCGCTGCGGCGGCAAGGCAAGCGGGCAAGTCGCGGGGCGATCAGCGCTTGGGCCGCACGGTCGTGACCATCATCACGCCGGTCTCGGGGCTCACGAGGTACGCGATCTCAAATCGACCGTAGCGCACGGCGTACGTGAGCCGGCCTTCCCAGTCGATCGTCAGATGAGTCGCAAGGCCGACGGGGTCGTCCGCCAATTGCTCGAATCCTGCCGACAGCGCGCGTTGGTCGCGCTGGCTCACCGCCAGCATCGCGGTCACCACCGCGTCGGTGAGCGTGAAGCGCATCCCGGGAAGCGGAGTCGCCTCGATCAGGCCACCTTGGTGCCAGCCTTTTCGAGTAACTCGATCACTTGCTCACGAGTGTACACTTTCCCCTCGAGCGCTTGCCGATTGTTCCTCGTCAACTCCGCCATCACCTCCGGCTCGCAAAACGATTCGATGAGGTCGAAGTTGTCGCGCAGCTTCTTCCGATCTTCCGGCGACAGTTGCGAGATCGCCAGAGTCACTTCGAGATAAGAGAGTCGCTTGGTCTCCATACGGTCAGTATGTCGTGACGCGCCGGTCTGCCAAGGGAAGGATTCAGTCACCGTCACTCCACCAGCCGCCCGTCCTGGATCTCCACTCGCCGGTCGCCACGGAGCGCGAGTTCACGGTCGTGGGTCACCACCACGAGCGTCTTGCCGCCCTCGCGCACGAGGCCGAGCAGCAGCTCCACGATCCCCTCGCCCGTCGTAGAGTCGAGATTGCCGGTGGGCTCATCGGCGAAGACCACGCTGGGATCGTTGATGAGTGCCCGGGCGATGGCCACGCGCTGCTGCTCGCCGCCGGAAAGTTCGGGGGGGAGGTGATGCAGGCGATCCTTCAAGCCGACACGCTCCAGCGCCTGCTCGGCCGCCGCGCTCTCGATGCGTCCGCCGATCATCGAAGGCAGCAGCACATTCTCCAGGGCAGTGAGTTCCGGCAGGAGGAAGTAGCCCTGGAAGACAAAGCCGATCCGCGTATTGCGGATGCGCGCCGCCGCGCTCTCTCCGCGAGCGTAAAAGTCCACGCCTTCAAAACTCACCGTCCCCGCTTCCGGCCGCTCGAGACCAGCGAGCGTGTAGAGCAGCGTCGTCTTTCCCGCGCCGGACGCACCGCAGAGGAAGACCGCCTCGCCCCTGGCGATCTCCGTGCTGATCCCGCGCAGCACCTCGATCTTGCGCGAGCCGAGCTGGAAGGACCGGCGCAAATCGCGGGCGATGATGTGAGGCGAACTCATGTTTGTAGCGGCGGTCTATGACCGTCGCCGACTTCCCGATCAAGCGGGATGTCCGCCCGGTGCGTTGTCTGCCGCACCGCCTCGTAGAGCACGATCCCGACAGCCGTCGCGAGATTCAGGCTGCGCGTGGCCTCCTGCATCGGGATCGTCAGCGTGCGCTCCGCATTTGCGGCCAGCAGCGGCTCCGGCAGGCCCTTCGTCTCCCGACCGAAGACGAGGAAATCGCCCTCGCGAAACTCCGCCGACCAGTAGGCGCGTTCCGTCTTCGTGGTGAGGAAATGGTAGCCCGCCCCCGCGGCCTGCGCCGCCTGCAACGCCGCAAAGGAATCCCAGAGCGACACCTTCACCTCGTGCCAGTAGTCGAGACCGGCGCGCCGGAGCTGCCGGTCATCGAGCGTGAAGCCGAGCGGCTTCACCAGATGGAGATGCGCGCCGGTCGCGAGGCAGAGCCGCCCGATGTTGCCCGTATTCGGCGGGATCTCGGGCTCGATGAGGACGACGTGGAACACAGGGCGCGCACTTTCCACTTTCCAGTTTCACTTTCCACTCCCTACTTTCGCCTGCCCCAGTGCGCTACTTCAAGGTCTCCATCTTCATCGGTCTGCTCGTCAGCTTGCTGGTCATCGTGCTCTTCGAAGCCGGCCTTTTTGCCCGGCTCGACCAGACCCTCGCGCGCCTGCTCGATCTCCGCGTCGCGCCCCGCGCGGATCGCACGCTGCACTATTCGCTCACGGTCTTTTTCGCCTTCGGCATCGCCTGGACGATCATCGACATCCCGCGCGATTCGCTGAAGCTCGTCATCGCGCTAGGCGCGCTCGTGCAAGTCGTCACCGCCGTATGGGTGGCGAATCTCGTTGGCGTTTTCTTCTCACCCTTTGCGAGCTTCACCGCCGTCGCCGGCAGCACCGTGCTCGGACTTTTCTACGCGCAGACGGAGGCTGGCAGCCGCAAGCGCCTGCTCCGCCAGGTGCTCGGGGACCGCGTCTCCGGCGCGACCTTCAAGTCGCTCCTCGACGCCCCCTTTCCGCCGAATCTCGAGGGCGAACGCCGCGATGTGACCGTGGTGGTCTGCGAGATCTTCAATCACGACGATCTCGAGGAAGCGCTCGCCGCGCCCGACTACGTCGCGCTCACGAATTCCTTCCGCCGCAACACCGCCGAACTGCTCGTCGAGCGCGGCGGTTACCTCGACGAGTGCGACGGCGAAAGCATCCGCGTCATCTTTGGCGCACCGCTGCCGAATCTCAACCACGCCTCGACTGCGTGCGAATCCGCCCTCGCCCTCGTCGCCCGCCTCGAAGAGGTAAATCGCGAGTGCCACACCGTGTGGAAGCAGTTGTTTGATTTCCGCATCGGCGTGAATTCCGGGGAGATGACCCTGGCCGCCTACGGCTCCCGCCGCCTCGGCGCCTACAGTGTCGCCGGCGAGCCCGCGGATTTCTCCCGCCGCCTCTGCCGCGCCAATCTCATCTACGGCACCCGCGTCCTCATCGGCTCGCAGACCCTCGTCTTCGCGGAGGAAGCAGTCGAAGTGCGTCCGATGGAACTCATCCAGCGCTTCGACGACGGCGCGAGTCGCGAGGAGATCTACGAGCTGCTCGCCCGCCACAACACCCTCTCCGACGAACAGCTCGAGCGCCGCGATACGTTTTGGAAAGCCGTAATCCGCTACCGCGAGCAGGCCTGGGACGAGTCGCTGGCCCTCTTCTACAGCGCCCGCTCGCCGGGTGGCACGGATGGCCCCGTCGAGTTTTACATCCGCCGCATCGAGCAGCTCCGCGCCGGCCTCCCGTCGCTGGATTGGAATACCGCGCGGCTGTAGAGCGGTCTCATGCGCGGCCTTCCTCCTCCGCGATCTTGCGGTGTAGAAAAATGCGATCCTCGGCGTCCTTCTCGCGATGCGTCTGTTTCATCCGCAGGAGCAGCCGCGCGGAGGCGTAGGGGATCGCCACCCCTTCGATCTCGTAGCGTACGATCTCCGGTTCGGCTTCGAGGTAGGAAATGCCGCACGCCTTGGTCATCACATCCACGAGCACTTCATCGGCGACGCGCAAGACGACCCAATCGCGCAAATCCTCGTCCTCGCCGAGTTCGAGGATCGCCTTCTCCGGCAAATATTCGAGCGCCCGGCGCACCAGGCGCTGGTTTTCCATGGAGTCCTCGATCACGACATCGACGTCGCCCGTCGTTCGCGTGAAGCCATGCTGGATGATGGCGAAACCTCCAACGATCAAGTAGCGCGCGCCTACTTCGTTGAGGGCGCGGCAGAGGGCGACGAGGTCGGCAAGGGTCGGGGTGCGCGTTCCGGCCGGGTTAACATCTTCATCATCCATTCGTCAGCTTCTTCATGGGATTTGAAGCGATACAAGCCTTTCGGCACATAGGGGCGCCCTTTCCACAAGTCGCGCACCAGGCAGAGCAGATTGTCCGCAGCCTTCAGCCCGCCTGTGGTTGGCGGCTTGCGGCGGCCCACGATGCGCACGGGGAGTTCGTAAGACATGCCGCACGTATCGCACAGGCCCTGCGGCGCGGGTATTGAATTGTTTCCAGCGTGGGCGAGCGCCGGAAAGTTGCCGCTCGCGCCGCTCAGAAGTGCGTGACACTTTCCTCCCATGCCTCATCGCCCCAGCAAGAAACCAAAAGTGCGCCCCGGCCAGAAACCCAGTCCGACCAAGGAAATGACGCGGGCCGACAAGGCGGCGCAACAGCGTCACCGGGACATGACGACGAAGTCGATCCTCGGGAAATTCCAAGGGCGGAAATCCATCTGACGAGACCGGTCCGCGTCGAGGCGCATCGGCACGCCGCGCAGATTCGGCGGAAAAACTAATTCGAGATATCCCTTGCGCCGCCTCGCGATTGCGTGTCCTCTCCCCGCCTTACAAGTTTGGAACCCTTCTGGGTTTGGTAGATTGCTAGTTGTTTCGTGACGCGGATTCTTTCCGCGGACTTCAGTGGCAGTTTTGAGATCCGATCACCGGAAACAGCCACCGAAAGCTCCGCACTTGCAGAAAAGAAAGAATAGTCATGTCCAGCAAACTCTACGTAGGAAACCTCTCCTTCGACACCACCGAGATCGAACTCCAGGATACCTTTGCCGAAGCCGGCACGGTCTCCGAAGTCGCCCTGATGCAGGATAAGTTCACGGGCAAATCCCGTGGCTTCGCCTTCGTCACCATGTCCTCCGCCGATGAAGGCCAGAAGGCCATCAGCCTCTTCCACGGCAAGTCCGTGCAGGGCCGCCCGCTCACTGTGAACGAAGCGCGTCCGCGCGAAGATCGCACCGGCGGCGGTGGCGGTGGTGGCGGTCCTCGTCGCGATTTCGGCGGCGGCGGCAATCGTGGCGGCGGCAACCGCTACTAAGCGGCC
>JBGSYE010000127.1:0-6746 GCA_041751075.1 Chthoniobacteraceae bacterium | reverse complement strand
GAAGCCCGCCACGCCGCGACCCGCGGCTCCAGCGCCGCGCGCGGTGAAGCCGCCGGAGCCAGCCGATCCGGGAGAAATCCGCCTGACCCCTTCGGCGGTCCCGAAGACCGCGGACGAGATGCAGCTCGAAGTGGCCGACGGCTATTACGCGCGCGGAATGTTCGAGATGGCGGCCCCGGAATACGAGCGCTACCTCGGCCAGTATCCGGGTGCGCCGAATCGCATGACCGCGCTTTTCCGGCTCGGCGAATCCTATCGCAAGGTCGGCTCCGTGAATGGCGCGAAGAACGCCTACGACACTTTGCTCGCGCTGTATCAGACGGGCGACTTCATCGGTCCCGCGGCATTCCGTCTCGCCGAGATTTACTACGCGGAAAAGAAATTCTACGACGCGCTCCCGCTCTATCGCAAAGCCTCGGTGCGAGTGCGCGAGCCCGCCGTCCAGAATTGCGCGAAGTTTTTCACCGCGCGCTGCCTCGAGGCGCTCGGGCAGAGGATCGAGGCGCGCTCGACTTACGAGGAACTCGTCGGCATCACCGAAAACAATCCCTTCCAGGATGCCAGCCGCCTGTCCTTCGCCCTGCTGCTGAAAGAGAGCGGGCGCACGCCGGACGCCATCCGCCACCTGGAAGTGCTCGCCGCTTCGACGCAAAATCCCGAGATGCGCGCCGAGGCGATCGTGCGCTCCGGCCTTTGGTTTCAGGAAGTGCGGCAGCCGGAGCGCTCCGAGGCGCGTCTCCGGGAGGCGCTGGAATTGCCCGGCATCGGCAGGTGGAAGGACGTGGCGCAGATCGGTCTCGTGCGGATGCTCTTCGACGCCGGCAACTACGAGAAGGTGCTGAAAGATTGCGGCGACCTGCTCCCGCAAGTCTCCGAGGACGCCAAACCGGAACTGCTGCTCCTCGCAGCCAATGCAAATCGCCAGCTCAAGAAATTCTCGGAAGCCGCAGAACTCTACGATCAGCTCATCCGCGACTTCGCCACGACCCCGCAGGCGAAGGACGCGCAGTATGACCGGCTCGTCAGCTTGTACTATTCGGATGAGACGAATCTCGTCGCCGATATCGACAGCTTCCTCGCCACGAATCCCGCGGCGGCAAAGCGCGATCAGGTGCTCCTGATGAAGGCCGAGGTGCTCTTCCGCCGGCAGGATTACGCCGCCGCGTCGCCGATCTACGACAAGCTCGACCGCGCCCGCTCACTCACCCCCGCGCTGAAGGCCGAAGCGCTCTTCAAGCTGGGCTTCTGCTATATGCAGATCCACGACGCGGACAATGCGATCAAAGCGCTTGGTTCCTTCATCGAGGGGTATCCCACCAGCAAATCCATCGCCTACGCCCTCGGCCAGCGCGCGATGGCGTACCAGACGAAGAAGAACTTCACCGCCGCGCTGAGGGACTACGGCGAACTCATCGCCCGCCATCCCAAGGCCAAAGAGCGCGAACTCGCCCTCGAGCAGAAAGCGCTGATTCTCGGCCAGCAGGGCGACAACTCGGGGATGGCCGCCGCGTTTGAGCAACTGCTCAAGGATTACCCGGAATCCGAAGTGAGGCCGACGGCGCACTACTGGATCGGTTACGTGGCCTATGAGGCGAAGAAGTACAAGAAGGCGGCAGAGCATCTCGCCAAAGCGCGCGAGCTCGATCGCGAGGAGTTCTTCGAGCGCGCCAGCCTCCGCATCCTCCTCGCGCAGTACTATCTGGAAGATCGGCCTGCCGCCGCCAGCGAAGTGGACATCTACAAGAAGGACGGCAGGACCGACGTGCCGGCGGAAATCCTGCGCTGGCTGGGCGAGGGATATTTCAAGGACAAGCAGTTTGAACAGGCGATCAAGTTTCTCGAAATGCTCATCCCGAGCGAGGGTCCGCCGCGCGAGGAGGCCCTGCCCAACGATTACCTCTACCTCGCCCGCGCGCGGCTGAATGTGGAGCGCTTCCCCGAGGCCGCCGCCGCGCTGCAGACCTACCTGAAGTCCGCGAAAGATCCCGTCCCCAGGGCGGCCGGGGTGATGTATCTGTCCCGCGCGCAGATCGGCATGAAACAACTCGACGAAGCGCAGAAATCCGTGGACGAAGCGCTCACCATCCAGCCCGAAGGCCCCGTCGCCGGTGAAGCGCGCATCCTCGCCGGAGACATCCAGATGGCGCGCGGCCACGCGGAAGAAGCGGCGAAGCTTTACCTCAGCGTCTCGCTCGTGCTCGACGATGAAAACGTAACGCCGCGCGCGCTCGAGAAGGCCGTGGCCGCGTATCAGGGGGCCGGGCGCGAAGCCGAGGCGAAGAAGACGCTCAATACGCTCCAGAGCCGCTACCCGGAATTCGCGCAGCGGCGAAAGGAATAGCGACGCGCATACTCGGAGCGGCGACATTCCTGTCGCCGAGGTTTGGGCGGCTGGAAAGCCGCCCTTTCCATCCCCCGGCGGGTTTTGCAATCTCTGGCGATGCCCCTGCCGGAAGTAAGACCGCGACACCCGTTCATGGGCGTGGGGATCGCCGCGGTGCTCGGTGTCGCCGCGGCGGATCGGTTCATCGCGGAGCCGGTGTGGCTGTTCATGGGGTGTGCGTTGCTGGCCGGAGTGGTGCTGGCTTGGCCGTGCACCTGGGGGTGCTGGCTTCTCACAGGCGCGGCGTTTTTCACGCTCCATGCCACGCGCTTTCACCACGATCCAGCGCGGGCTCTGGCTGCGGAATTTGCGCGCGGACCGCAGGTCGGGAGCGTCTCAGGCGTCGTGTGGAGCGAACCGGAGAAACCTGCGGTGTGGTTGGGGGGAGTCGCTGGATTCTTCGACCTGAGAGTCGAGTCCATCGAGATCGAGGGAGTGGTCCGCCAGCCGGACGTGCTGCTGAGTATCGCGTGGAGCGGAGCGCTGCCGGAGTATGGCGATCGCGTGCGGATCAGAGGGCAGGCCACCAACCTCGAGCCCGTCCGCAATCCGGGGCAGTTCGACTTCACCCGCTACCGGCAGCGCCGAGGCGTCTATTCGGAAGTTCGCGGGCGCTTTGCGGAGGATTGCCGCGTCGAGTCGCACCGGCATGGACGGCGCGCCGTCGCCTTTGCGCTGAAGACGCGGCGCTGGATTCAGAACCAGCTCCGCCGCGATCTCTCCGATGCTCCTGAACTCTCGGCGCTCATCGAGAGCATGGTGCTCGGGATGCACGGCGAGACGCCCGATGACGTGCGCGCGATGTTTCAGAAGACCGGCACCCTGCATCTCTTCGCCGTCAGCGGGCTGAATATCGCGATGCTCGCGGCCATCGCCCTCTACGCGCTGAAGCCGCTCGGCATCCGGCGCGGTCCGGCGGTGATGGTCGTCATCCCGCTGCTCGCGGCCTATGCGCTGGTCACGGGCCTCAGCGCCAGTTGCGTCCGCGCGGCGATCATGGGTGCCGTCGTGCTCGGGGCGCAGCTCTTCGACCGGCGCGCGGTCGTCTGCAACAGCCTCGCCGCCGCCGCGGCCGGTATTCTCGCGTGGGACACCAATCAGCTCTTCCTCCCCGGCTTTCAGTTTTCGTTCGTGCTCGTCTTCGTCATCGTCCTCCTCGCGTTGCGCATCCAGCGGCGCTGCGAGCGCCTTGCGGCGCCCGATCCCTTTCTCCCCCGCACGCTGTGGAGCCCGTCGATTCGTGGCGGCGTCTGGTGCTGGCGCCATGTCTCCGCGGCACTCGGCGTGACGCTCTCCGCGTGGCTCGGCTCGCTCGCCTTTACCGCCGGGTACTTCCATCTGTTTTCCGTCTCCGCGATTTTCGCGAATCTGCTCGCCGTTCCGCTCGCCTTCCTCGTGCTGCTGCTCGGTCTCGGCACGCTGCTCTGTGCGGGCGTATGGAGCCACGGCGCGCTGCTGTGCAGCAATGCAAACTGGCTCACGGCCAGGGCGCTCCTCCGGGTGGTGCGCGCCTTTTCGGAAATGCCCGGTGGCCACCTCTATGTCGAGCTTCCGCGCCGCGAATCTCCGCCGGCGTGCGAAATCGCAGTGCTCGACTGCGGAGAAGGCGCGGCGATCCATCTCCGCGCGGGCCGCCGCGACTGGCTGCTCGATTGCGCCAGTGCCAGGACGTGCGAGCGCACCGTCCTGCCTTACTTGCGCTCCCGTGGCGTGAATCGCCTCGACGGCCTCGTGCTGACTCACGGCGACTCTCAGCACATCGGAGGCGCGCTCACGGTTTTCGCCGAGCTCAGTCCCCGCGCTTTTTTCGAGACGCCCCTTCGCGACCGCTCTCCGACGCGGCGCGATCTTCATGCCCAGCTCGAGCAGCGCGCGTCGGGAAAGGCGATCGTCTGGCGCGGTGACGGTATCCCGCTGAGTGGCGGCGTCACATTGCGGGTGCTCCATCCACCCGCGGGAATGCTCCGCGCGGTGGCCGATGACAAAGCGCTCGTCGTGAAACTGGAGAGCGCTGGCGGGAGCGTGCTTTTCATGTCCGACAGTGGCTTCACCACCGAGCAGTGGCTCATGGAAAATGAACCCGACCTGCGGAGCGATGTGCTCGTGAAAGGCTGGCACAGCAAGGATCTGAGCGGCACACCCGACTTCCTCGCGCGCGTCCAACCGCAGGCGGTGATCTGTTCCGCACTGGAGTTTGGAGACGCCGGCACGGCGCTCGATGCGTGGGCGCGCGACCTCGGGGCACGGGGAATCGCGGTCTTTCGCCAGGATCGCTGCGGCGCGGTATGCGTCGAAATCCGCAACGACGATTTTGCGCTCCGCGCAGTGGGCGACGGTCAGACCTTCCGCAGCCGGGCGCGATAGATCGGCAGGCCCTGCGAGAGGAAGCGCTGCTCGAAATTCGTCTGCGGGTAATCGGGCTCCTCGATCCACTCGCTGCGCTCGTAGCCCGTCACCGCGGCGAAGGCATTCTCCATCCAGCGGAAATACGGTTCGTCGTCGGTTTTCACGCGGAGTTCACCACCGGGCGCGAGCACGGCGTGGAGCTCGCGTAGGAAGCTCGCCTGAATCAATCGCCGCGGGTGGTGGTAACGCTTCGGCCAGGGATCGGGGAAGCTGACGTGCGCGACCGACACGGATTCCAGCGGGAGCAGATTCTTGATCGCGTAGTAGCTCTCGATCCGCATCACTCGAGCGTTCGCGAGTTCCTTTTGGGCGATGGCGCGGCAGACCTTGCGCACGCGCCCGAGCAGGCGCTCGAGACCGAGAAAGTTGCGATCCGGCTGGCGCGCCGCCATCGCCTCCAGGAAGGCGCCTTCGCCCGAGCCGATGTCGAGTTCGAGCGGTGCGGCGTGGGCAAAGATATTCTCGATCTTCACGCGGCCAGAGTACGCCTGCGGCACGAACTCCGCGCGCTGGGCGCGCTCGCCGAGGTCATTGCCCGGGGTGCTGTGAAAGGCGGCTCTCATGGGCGGTCGGTGGATCTCATCATCTTCATCTTCATCCTCGCCTTCCTCATCGAGTCGCGTCCAGCGGGATGATGAAGATGAAGATGAGGATGAAGATGATGAGGAAACCCGATCTCACCACGCGTAGTGATCGATCCCGTAGATGAGCGCGCTGCCGAGGAAGCCGCTGATGCCGACCAGAGCGGCGCCGAGCAGCAGCGCACCGCGGAAACGCTGTCTCGCTTTCGAGCCATTGGGGCACGAGTCGACGAAGACCAGCACCGCGCAGAGCGCCGCCCAGAGCGCGGTGCCGGTGCCGAGCCAGCGATGCCACCAGAGCAGCGCGCCCACGTCTTTGCTGTAGCTGCTGAAGTATGCATTCACCCAGCCAAGGCCGGCCGCGGCCAGGCCGCCGAGCGCTGCGACCGCCACGAGGAAGCGAACCGTGTGCAGCCAGCTCTCCCGCCGAGTCCACCAGCCGAGCGCCTCCGCGAGTACCGCCGCCATCATCAAGCCCACCGGTATATGCGTCGAGACCGGGTGCAGCTTGCCGGCCCAGCGCAGCGCCCGCCGCCAGATCGGCTCCACCTTTTCCGGCACTGCCACCGCCGGCGCCGCCTCGGCCTCCGGCGTGGGTGAGAGCTCGCCCGGCCCGCCGATCTCGACCCAGCGTTTCACGATCTCCTTTTCCTCCGGCGTCAGCGCCGGCACCGGGGCATCTTCGCCCGGCATCTCGTCGTCGCGCACCATGATGTACAGCTCGGAATTTTCCGGGTCGCCGCGCAGGACGTAGTCGGGATTGTCCGCCATGCGCCGGAGATCGAGCACATGGCCAAATTTCCCCTTCGGTCGCGGCAGCTCCGGGCCGTGACAGTCCACGCATTTCGCCTCAAAGATATCGCGCACGCGCTGAGCGACGCGGAGTTGCTCGTCTTTTGAGGCCGGCTGAATCTCCGCGCGCAGGACGACCGCCATGGCCATCAGGAAAAGGAAAGCGCGGCTCAGAGGCAGATTCATCAAGGTCGGACGCGTGAGGTGACAGGAAAGAGGCCGCATTTCTTAGGATGGAAGCCGGTCGGGCGCAACCGCCCTCCAGTGTCTTTGCGCGTGACGGGACGGACCCGATTCGTTACCCGGTCGCGAGATGCGAGCCGTCCTGCAGCGAGTCACCTCCGCCTCGGTATCGGTCGCTGGCGAGACCGTCGGCGCCATCGGTCGCGGGTGGTGAGGAATCTCACTCCCGCGCCCGCGGCGAGCGCGATGAGCAGCAGAGCGCCGGTGAGAAGGCCGGAGAGTTCGCGGGAGATCGCGGTGATGGCGACGATGCGGGAGAGGCCATTGGCGAGCACGGCGACGGCGGCGACGCCGAGCAGCGTGCCACCCACGGTGCCGATGCCGCCGAAGATGCTGGCGCC
>JBGSYE010000126.1:0-3508 GCA_041751075.1 Chthoniobacteraceae bacterium | reverse complement strand
GTCACCGCCGGCGCCGACGGCCGGGCGGTGCTGTGGGAGCGCGAGAGCGGGCGGCAATTGCTGGAGGTGCTGCACGACAAGGCCGTGCGCGACGTTGCCTTCCATCCCACCGGATCGCTCTTCGTGACTTCGAGCGCCGACGGCACCGCGCAGGTCTGGGATGCTGCGACGCGCAAGGGCGTGGTCCACTTGAAAGGACACACCTCGGAAATCTTCGCCGCGCGCTTCACCCCGACCGGCACTGGAGTCGTGACCGCAAGCTGGGATCGCACCGCGCGGCTCTGGGACCATGCGGAGAGGCGCTGCGTCGCCGTGCTCACCGGCCACGCGAATGTGCTCTGGTCCGTCGAGTTCAGCCCGCAGGGCACCAACTTCATGACGACGAGCGCCGACGGCACCGCACGGCTGTGGGTGCTGAGGGACATCCCCGGCGGGCAGAGGTATGGGCCCGCCGGGCCGTAGCAAACGGGAATGCCGGAACTTGTTTCGACACCTCGGGATGCTAGCCTCCGGCCGTGCCTGCCGTCGCTCAGACTTACCGATTTACCGTCGAGGAATATCACAAGCTCGGGGAAGTCGGGATCTTCGACGAAGACGATCGCGTGGAGCTGCTCGACGGCGAAATCATCCTCATGTCCCCCGTAGGTTACCGCCACGCAAAAGCCGTCCGCCGGCTGCTCAAGGCCTTCATTCGCCACTCTCGCGATCGGTTTGAAGTCGATGCACAAGATCCAGTCATCATCAGCGACTACTCCGAACCCCAGCCCGACGTGCTGCTCCTCGCCCCAGAGGTGGATTCTTACGAAGGGCTGCCGGAAGCGCGCCACACGTATCTCATCGTCGAAGTCGCGGACTCGACGCTGCGCTATGATCGCGGTCGCAAGCTCAAGGCGTATGCCCGCGCTGGCATCCGTGAACTGTGGATCGTGAATCTCAAAGAGAACGTGGTCGAAGTGTACCGCGAGCCATCCGGGGAGCAGTACCATTCGACGCGCGTGGCCCGTGGCAATGAGCGCATCGCGCCGCTCGCGTTCCCGGATGTGAAAGTAACGGTCGCGAGCATC
This sequence comes from Chthoniobacteraceae bacterium, assembly GCA_041751075.1. Lineage (GTDB taxonomy): Bacteria > Verrucomicrobiota > Verrucomicrobiia > Chthoniobacterales > Chthoniobacteraceae > JANNXQ01. The sequence continues at coordinate 2,444 of JBGSYE010000126.1, read as the reverse complement.
GTGGCCTGACGGTCAAGCGTTCCGAAGCCGCTTCGCCGCGAGCGCCTTCTCGATCTTCCCGAGCGGCAGCGTATTCACTACATCCGCTCGCGTGAGCCAGCCCTTGCGTGCGCTGCCGATGCCATTCCACAGGAACTGAAGCTGGCTGGTATGATGCGCGTCGGGATTGATCGCGCACCTCACGCCTTTCTCCTTTGCCAGCGGCCACCAGCGCCACTCCATGTCGAGCCGGTAGGGGTTCGCATTCAGCTCGACGATCGTGCCCGTCTCAGCCGCAGCACCGATCACCGCCGGCACATCCACCGCGTAGGGTTCGCGCTCGAGGAGCAGGCGGCCCGTGAGGTGGCCGAGCATGGTCACGTGCTTGTTCGAGATCGCCTTGATGATCCGCTTCGTCATCTCGGTTTCGGAGAGATTGAAGACGCTGTGCACGGACGCCACGACGTAGTCGAGCTGCGCGAGCACTTCGTCCGCAAAGTCGAGCATGCCGTCTTTGAGGATGTCGCACTCGATTCCGCTGAAGACGCGGAACTCGTCGCCGAAGGTTTCATTCAGCGCGCGAATGTCGGCGATCTGAGCGAGCAGCCGCTGCTCGTCGAGCCCGTGCGCCTGGAAGGACGCTTTTGAGTGATCCGCGATGCCGAGATACTGCAGCCCGAGTTCCTGCGCCGCCTGCGCCATCTCGGCCAGCGTGCTGCGTCCATCGCTCGCCGTGGTGTGGTTGTGGAATGTGCCCCGCAAGTTTTCCAGCCCGACGAGATCCGGCAGCGTGTGCTCCTCCGCCGCTTTGAATTCCCCGCGATCTGCCCGCAACTCCGGCTCCACGTAATCCAGTCCGAGCGCGCGATAAAGGTCCGCCTCCTCGCGAATGGCGGGCAGGTCTTCCTTCGGATTTCGAGCTTCGGATTTCGGATCTCCGAGCGGAGCGAGGCGGTACTCATTGAGCGTCCAGCCGCGCGCCAGCGCCCGCTGTCTCATGACGATGTTGTGCTCCTTCGAGCCGGTGAAGTAGTTCAGCGCAAAGGGAAACTCCGTGTCCTTCACCACCCGGAGATCGGCCTGGATGCCTGATTTCCAGCGCACGCTCGATTTCGTCGCCCCGTGGGCCATCACGCTCTCGACCATCCCGTGCTTCACAAAGAACTCCGACACCGCCGCGGGCTCGCGCGTCGAGACGAGGAAATCGAGATCGCCGCAGGTCTCCTTCCGCCGCCGGTAGCTCCCGCACACATTCACCCGCGTCACCTCGGGAAGCGCGCGGAGTTCATCGAGCATTCGCTCCGCATCGGCGGCGATGTCTCCGAGCCGGAAGCGGCCCGCGTACTTCGCTTTCGCCTCGATCGCCCCGAGAATGTTCGCCGCTGTCTTTTTCCCAAAGCCCGGCAACTCCGCCACCCGCCCGTCGTCGCACGCCGTTTTCAATTCCGCCAGCGAGGTTACCCCGAGCTTGTCCCACACCGCCTTGATCTTCTTCGGCCCGAGCCCCTGCACTCCGAAGAGCTCAAAGATGGTCGGCGGAAATTCGCTCTTCAGTTCGTCGTAGTAGGCGAGCTGCCCCGTCGTCGCGAGCAGCGCGATCTTTCCAGCGATGGCCGAGCCGATGCCCGGCACCTCGTCGAGGCGATCCTCCGCCGCAGCCTGGATGATGCTCCCCTCGTAGGTTTCCACGGCGCGCGCCGCGTTCTGATATGCCCGCACCTTGAAGGGATTCTCGCCCTTGAGTTCGAGCATCTGCGCGATGCTCTCGAGGGTGTCGGAGATGGCGTCCTTGGTGATCTGCGGCATGGAAGCAGGGAAAAGTACGAAGCTCCAAATCCCAAGCTTCAAAGAATCACCAAGCACGAATGCATCGAATGGCCTCCGTATCTTTGGAGCTTCTCTGGTGGTTGCGGATGGGTACTTGATGATTTTCCCCAAGGGTCGCTCCCCGCTTGGCACCGCCCCGAACCCTTGGCACCTTGCCCGTCACATGGCCCGAACGCCACGCTGGCAATTTGCCGATCTCCTCGACTTTGAATCCCTGCTCGCCAGCGACGATGCGCGCACGGAGGACGCCGTCCGGACGCGCGACCGGGAGATTTTCGACCGGCACATTCGTGCGGAGAAACCGGATCGCCGCACGGTCTTCCACCGGTGGCTCGAAGCGCGGCGCGAGCAGGAGGGCACGGGACTGCCGGGTGAGACCGTGCGCACCGGATGGGAGGCACTGCTTTTCCTCGCGATCGTGGGCGGCGTCGCACTCGGTGGGGGCGTGTGCGCGGCGGTGCTGCGCTATTCCGGCGGAGAGCCGGTGAATGCCGCAGTCTTTCTCGGGGCGATCCTCGGTCCGCAGATTGTGATCCCGCTCGGCTTCGGCGCGCTGTGGCTGCTCCTGCGGTGGCGGATCGGACACGCGACGATGTCGCGCTTGCTCTGCTGGCTCGGAGGATTGCTCCGGCGGCTGC
>JBGSYE010000125.1:0-2116 GCA_041751075.1 Chthoniobacteraceae bacterium | reverse complement strand
TGGTTCTGGTCGCTGTCGCGCCTCGCGATGGCCGGAGCGGCCTGCCTGCTCGTCGCGTTCGTGCTTTTCCGCACCATGATTCCTGTCGGGTCGTCGCCTGAGATGGGCTCGCCCTATTTCGCCCAAGTCATCGAAAGCTGGCCGGGCGACGAGTCGATCTCCGCGACGACGGTCTATACTCCGGAGGATAATGTCACCGTCCTCTGGCTCGACGGCCTCGACAGGGTCCCCGCCGAATACGCTATCCAGTAACCTGATGCGACTTCTGCTCCTGCTCGTTCTCCTCGCCGCCTGCACCGCGCCTGCGGTCGCGGAAGACACGCTTTGGAGCGCCGTGGTCATGGCTCGCAATGTGGACAAACCCAAGGATCCTCCGGCGGAGCTCAGGGAAGTCGCCGCGCGGTTGCAGCGCGTCTTCAAGTGCAACCAATTCGAGATCGTCGGCAGCGCCTCAAAGCCGATCGAAGACCGCAAGGAACTCTGGCTCGTCCCGACGCCCAACTTCTGGTTCGGCGTGAAACCGCGTCGCGCTACCTCGATCGAAGCGCGGGGCGGTTACCTGCTCTCGATCCAGCTCTTCCAGGACAAGCGCCAGATCGTCGATAGCGAAGCGCGCCTCGCCCCCGGCAGCCCGCTCTTCATCCGCGGCCCGGAGTGTGGAAAGGGCCAGTTGGTCTTCGTGCTACAGGTGCAGAAGTGACGCGCCATCCACATGTTTCCGAGCGCTCTTTTTCGAGCGATTCGGCGAGGTTGAGATTGGTCTGTGCCGCCTCGTCGCCGGGTCGCACACGGAGGGTGGCGCGGCCGGCGCGATGCTGGCCGTGACGGTGACGGCGCTCATCGTCCGGCGCTACCAGCGGGATTTCGCGCGTGAGTGGGCGGAGAGCCTGCGGGTGAAAAGCCGGCAGCCGCTCGGCGAAGAGGAGATCGCAAGACTGCGGACCGGGACTGGAAATACGCAGAGACGCAGAGGACGCAGGAGATTGACGCCTGCCTTTCTTCTCTCTGCGCCCTCCGCGTCTCCGCGTCTCCGCGTCTCTGCGTTTTCAAAACAACCGAACGACCGTCACTCACACCACCTCGATCACCAGCGCCGTCGTGTTGTCGCGGCCGGCGCGGGCGAGGGATTCCTTCACGAGGCGTTGCGCGGGCGGGAGTGCGGCCACCGCGGGTTCGGGCTTGAGGAGCACCTCGGCGAGCTGGTGATCGAAGAGCCCTTCGACCAGGCCATCTGTGCAAAGCAGAAACCGGTCGCCGCTCTCATAGCCCACCGATCCCACCTGCGGATCGACGAATTGGTGCCCGGCGCCGAGCGCCTTGCCGATCGCATTCTTCCGCGGATGCCGCCGCGCCTCGCGCTCGCTGATCTGCCCGGTGCGGAGCAGCCAGCCGACGTGCGAGTCATCCTTGCTGAGCTGGAGCACCGCGCTTTCGCCTGCCGGCAGGTAGTAGATGCGGCTGTCACCGATGTGCGCCCAGTAGAGCCACTCCGGCGTGAACCAGCACAGGCTCAGCGTCGCGCCCATGCCCGCACATTCCTCGTAGCTCTCGCCGAGAAAGGTGAGCGCCCGGTGGATCTGATCGAAGAGCTCCGCGAGCACGTCCGCGAATCCCGCCTGCAGGCCGCTCGCTTTTTGCCGGAAGGATCGCGGGAGCAGTTGCGTGATTTTTTCGATGCTGATCTTGCTCGCAAATTCTCCCGCGAGTGCGCCGCCCATGCCATCGCTCACCGCAAAGACGCAGTCCGCGGCTTCGAGCGAAGTCTCGCCGATCTTGCCGAGGTATTGCACTTCGCTCCCGTCGAAGCGCAGGCCGAGGAAGGAGTCCTCGTTGTTCGGGCGGACGTGGCCGCGGTCGGAGAGGCCGGACCAGTGCAGGGTGCGGGAGCGAGGGGGATCAGTCGGCTGCGACATCGGGGGGGGGCTCGAAACCGGGCAGGATCGTCGCGAATTCAAAGTCGATGAGGCAGAAGCGGCCGTCCGACTGCCGGTAGGTGACGTTGCGGATATTCGCGTCGTCGTGGCGCACGCCGTAGGGCTCGAGCTCGGCGAAGAGTTCCTTCGCGCGGTTCTCGTCCAGATGCTCGACGCGCGTGCCGCAACTAGTCGTCACGATA
>JBGSYE010000124.1:0-4639 GCA_041751075.1 Chthoniobacteraceae bacterium | reverse complement strand
TCGGGATCGAAAAGAAGCGCCGGGACCCGAAAGCGGTCCACGAACTTTTCGCAGCCGTCGAACACGGCGACCTCGAACGTGCCATCGCGGTCGGCAACGAGTCGAACGATTACGTCGCGCACGCCATGGCCTACGCCTTGCAGGAACGGGATAAATCGCTCACGGATGCGCTCCTCCTCGCCTCCTCCGAGGAGATCAAACGTTACAAGCGCGGGCTGCCCATCCTCGACACCATCATCACGCTCGCGCCCTTGCTCGGTCTGCTCGGCACCATCACCGGCATGATCGGCTCCTTCTCCATTCTCGGCGGCGAATTGGGCGCCCCCGCAGCAATCACGGGCGGCATCGCCGAGGCGCTCATCGCGACCGGCTACGGCCTTCTCATTGCCATCACCGCCCTGCTGCCTTTCAACTATCTCAATTCTCGTCTCGATGAAGCGCGGCATGACATTGAAGCCGCCGCCACCAAACTCGAATTGCTCATGCGATCGCCCGCTCCGGCCTCCGGACCGCAGGATGAGAAACGCGAGCGGGACCCGATCCCGGTCTACGATGTCGTCCCGATCGGCGTATGAGATTGCCGCAAAGCGAAGTCAAGAAAGCGCGGATCGAGATCATTCCCTTGATCGACATCATGTTCTTTCTCCTCGCCACTTTCGTCATGGTCTCGCTCTCGATGACGAAAAACCAGGGCGTCAATGTGCAGTTGCCGGGCGCAAGCACCTCGGCGGCGCAGGAGGATCCCGAGAAATCCACCACCCTGAGCGTGAACGCGAAGAGCGAAGTTTTTTTTAACAAGGACAAGATCTCGCTCGCTCAGCTTCCCTTCCGCCTGCAAACCCTGAAAGGGTCGCAAAAAGATCCGCGCGTGATCGTGAACAGCGATGGCGATGTCGACTTCAAGGTGGTCGTCGCCGTCATCGATGAGGTGCGCAAGGTCGGCATCACCAAGGTCGGCATCTCGACCGAGAAACGATGACCCGGAACCAAATGAAGGGCGTCGGCATCGCGCTTGGCGCGCACGTTCTTCTTTTTTGCACGGGTGGTCTGCTTTTCTCGCACAACGGCCCGGAGAAGGAGAAAAAGGTCGAGGAAGTCGACTTGATCGATCCGAACAAGCCTCCGCCGCCAAAGGAAAAGCCCAAGGTTGATAAAGTGATGGAGGCCGCGCCCGAACAGATGCCCGATTTGCGCGAGCTGGAGAATCTCGATGCGTCGATCGACGCGCCGCCCGCACTCGATGCGATGAGTTTGGATGCGCTCGAGGCTGCGCTCAACGGCACGGGCGGTGCAGGCGGTTTCAATTCCGCGGTGGGCCTGGGCTCCGGGGGCAGGATCGGTGGGCAGGGAGTCGGCGGCGATCTGGGCGGGTTGCTTTCCAGCGGCGAGCTGGACCAGAAACCGCGGCCGCTCTTTCAAACGGCTCCGACCTATCCGGCGGCGCTGCGCAAAACCGGCGGCAGCGTTTCCCTCATGATCACGGTCGACCCGCAGGGCAACGTCGCGAAAGTTGAAGTCGAAAATTCCAGCGCGCGCGAGCTGGAAGGGCCGGCGGTCGAGGCGGTGCGGAAGTGGAAATTTGAGCCGGGCACCCGCGATGGGAAGAAGGTGCCTTTCAAGATGCGATTGCCGATCCGGTTTAGTAGCTAGGAATCGAAATGCGCACGCTTTCTCAGCTCCGGGTTCACCTTGCGCTTCCCGCCTTTTGGCTCGCGGGCGCGGCCAGTCTGTCGGCGGCGTCGGAGGCGGCCTTTTGGAATAACCCGACTTTTCGTCGCGAATTCATCGGCTCCTACGGATTTCAGGCCGAGATCGAGCCGCGGATGAACGATATCGAACGGCAACAGATGGAAAAACTCTCGACCGTCATGGGCCAGGACTTAGCCGGAGCCGGTCGCGCACTCGCGGAAGTAACAACCAGGGAATCGACCGCCGTCTTCGATTTCACGCTCGGCAATATTTATCTGCAAACCGATCGCCCCGATGCCGCGATCGCTGCCTTCAAAACCGCGGTGGCGAAGTTTCCCAGTTTCCGCCGGGCCCATCGCAACCTCGGGATGGTGCTGGCGCAAAAGGAAAAGTATGACGAAGCCCTACAGTCGCTTGCCCCCGCGGTGGAGCTGGGCGACAACCAAGGTTCGACCTTCGGCCTGCTTGGCTTTTGTTACGCCGCGCAAGGCGACCTCGTTTCCGCCGAATCGGCCTATCGCCATGCGGTCCTGCTCCAGGCGAGCGTGAACGATTGGAAGCTGGGCCTGGCCAGGGCGCTGCTCAAGCAAGAGAAGCCGGCCGAAGCGGCCGCGCTCTTCAATGAACTGGCCCGGCAAACTCCGGAGCGAACCGAGTTCTGGACTGGCGCCGCCGCTTCCTACCTCGCTCTGAAACAGCCCGTCAACGCCGCCGCAGTCTACGAAATTGTCGCCCGCATGGGCATCGCCACGGCGGACATGATGACGACCGCGGGCGACATTTACGTGAACGAGAATCTTTTTAACCTCGCTGCCAATGCCTATCGCCGCGCGCTCGATCTGGACTCCTCCGGCGGGCTCGCCCGTTCGTTGCGCGCAGCCGAGATTCTCGCCAGTCGGGGCGGAGTCGAGCATGCGAAATCGCTCACTGAAAAAATCTCCAGCACCTTCAAGGACATGGATGCCGCGAGTCGCAAAGCCCTCCTCAAGGTGGACGCGCGCATCGCGCTGGCGAACGAGGCGGATGACAAATCCGCCGCTCTGCTCAAGGAGGTCATCGCGCTCGACCCGATGGATGGCGACGCGCTCCTGCTCCTCGGCCAGTTTTACACCCGAAAAAATGATCCCGAGACCGCGATCTTTTATTATGAGCGAGCCGAGAGCCTCGAGAAATTCGAGGCCGACGCCAAGATCCGCCACGCCCAGCTGCTCGTCGCGAAGAATAAGTTTGCCGATGCTCTTCCCCTGCTGAAGCGGGCGCAGGAACTCAAGCCGCGCGAAAGTGTGGCGCGCTACATCGAGCAGGTCGAGCGGCTCGCAAAATCCCGCTCCTGAGCACCGACCATTATCTGACGATCCTTTCGGATCGCCGGCGGCCCTTTAGGGCGCGGAGGAAAAGTCCTGTGGCGCCTAGACCCAGAAGAGCCCAGGTAGACGGCTCTGGAATAGCCACTGCCACTCGATAGATGCTGTCGATACGAAAGTCGCTGCCGGGCGTGGTCGTGGAGAGGGTAACCGCTACCTCATTGAGGTGATTGAACTGAATCCCGGCAAATCCTGGATCGTCATAGCTCAAGTAGTAAGTCCCGGCCTGGTTAAAATCGATCCCAAAAATCGAAGTCCCGCTCGTGTTACCACTGCGCAGAGTAAGCGTGAATCGGCCCGACCCGAGGGACAACCCATCGTCACCCGAACTGACTTCCGTCACGTTAATGGCAATCGCGTTGTACGGATTGTTGGTCACACGGAAGCCGAGGTTATCCTTGCCGTAGGCGAGCGTAAGAATGGCGGAGGTGTTGGCGTCATTGTTCAATTCCAAAAATGAATCCCCGAATTGCTTCGAAGAAAACGCACTGGTTCCACCATTTAGATCGAGTAGAACGTCTCTCCGTCCGTGATAGGTCGATCCTCGGCTGATTTCTGTTTGCGTCAGGCTCTGAACTGGCAAACTTGGACCCACTGCGATCAAATATTCGTCGGTAGAGCCCGGGCCGCTGGGATCGATGCGATCCACACGATCACCATGGACGTCCGCGGAGATAACCATGACGGAGAGAGCGACGGCGCACCAAAAGAAAGGACGATGACTCCGTGCTGCGGGATAAACCAGGTCAGGAAGGGATGCGCTTGTCATAGTTGCTGGTGATAAGGCGTTTGTTATAAGATAGTTTGATCGCTCGGAGCGGGAGAGAGCCCCCGAGAACGTGTTTTACACCGCTAACAAAACACGAGATTGTGACGGCGATGGGGCGGCGATGTTACGTTTCTGCGACGATTTTGCGCCCACCCACGGAAAGTCAAAAAAGAAGACACTCGGCGCTCCCACAGCCCTGGAGGCCAGTCCGTTTCTCACCCTCATCGGAACAGCCGCGAGCCCTTCTCACGAGCCCGCAGTTCGTTGCCGATTTCGTTAGGCCGGGAGATTCTCCCGGCCGTAGCGCAGCGCACGCGACATCCAAACCATCTCGTCGAAAAGTTTCGCGAGACGCCGCTCATAAGCCGGCTCGGTGATTTGGCCGGACGAATCGAACAACTTTCCGACCGAACCGAAGTAAGCGTCGGTTGAGATCGCAACCAGCCCGAGCTCTCGCAGAACCGGCAACAGATTCTGAATCATCCGCGCCCCGCCAAACGGCCCGGCCGAGACGCCGCAGACTCCCGCGGCCTTATGAATGTATTCCTCCAGGTTGGTGTCGAGCACATGCTTGAGCAGGCCGGGAAAGCTGTGGTTGTATTCGGGCACCACCAGAATGAGACCATCCGCCCGCGTCACCGTGGCGGAAAATTCCGGGTCTTTGATGGCTTCGCCAGCGTCGTCGATCGGGAGCCGGATCTTCCGGATGTCGATCAACTCCGTTGTTAGATCCGATCGCTGGGAGGCCTGCTCGAAAACGTAACGCGCGACATTTTCGCTGGCGCGGCCCTGGCGGGAAGTGCCGAGCACGACCGGC
>JBGSYE010000123.1:0-5813 GCA_041751075.1 Chthoniobacteraceae bacterium | reverse complement strand
TTTCGCAGTGATCCGCTTCTCCTTTTTCTTTCCCTGCCGCTCGACTTCCTCGATGCCGCTGTCGAGCGCGGCGGGCAGCGCATCCCAGAAGTGCAGGAAGGCATTCTTCTCGTAGCCGATATCGACGAACATCGCCTTGAGGCCGTGCTCGATGTTTTTCACGCGGCCCTTGAAGATGCTGCCGACGATGTTGTGGTCGGTCTCGCGCTCGATGGAGTATTCCTCGAGCACGCCGCCTTCGAGGAGGGCGACGCGGCGCTCGAGCTTTTCGCAGTTGATGATGAGTTTGTTGCCAGTCTGGCGCGGGGCCAGGCCGATGAGTCTTTTGACGCGTTCGGTCATGGAAATGAGTTTGGGATAAAGTTTGGAGAACACTGGGTTTGGTCGTGGGGGCAGGTCATCTTCCGCCGGGCTTCGGCTGAGGGGCCGGTTTGGGCGGGGAGGACCTTCCCCCGAAGAAGCGTTGGAAAATGTTGCGTTTCTCCCCGGCAGGCTGCACGGGCTGGGCTCTGGAGACTCTGCCCCGCGCGTCGGCGTCGGCGCGGATATCGGGTTTGGCGGCGATCTGCCGCGGCCTCTTTTTCGGAGCGGCGGGCGCTTCGTTGTGGTCGGGGCGCTCCTGGTCGTCGTCGGTCAACTGCCCGGCGATCTGCGCAGGCACGGCGCTCTGCTTGTAATCGACCATCTCGATCGGCGTGAAGCTCCCCGCCGCAGGCTCGATCGGCACGATGGTGACCTCGAAGCCTTTTTCCAGGGCGAGGCTCTCCTCGAGGATGCGCTGCGCGATCGGCGCGGAGACGCCGCCGCCGGATTTCGCACCCTGGACGAAGACGGTGATGGCGAATTTCGGATCTTCGTAGGGCGCGAAGCAGATGAACCAGGTGTGGTTGTCCTTGATCTTCCTGCCATCGCTCTCCCGCCAGAATTGCGCGGTGCCGGTCTTGCCGGCCACGGTCACGCCTTTGATCTGCGCACGCTTGCCGGTGCCGCCCGTCACATTCACGACCCGGCGCATCCCTTCACGCACGGCTTCGATCTGTTCGGGCTTGATGCCCGCCTTGCGGAGATCGGCGCGCACCGTGGGCTCCGGTGGCGCGACGAGTTTTCCATCCTCATCCTTCACATCCTGACCCTGCTGATCGAGCACCCGCGCGACCAGTCGCGGAGCGTAGGAGATGCCGCGGTTCGCGATGGTGGCCGTGACCATGGTCATCTGCAGAGGCGAGGCCTCGACGGCGCCCTGCCCGATGGAAACGTTGGCGGTGTAGCCGTTGGACCAGCGCTCGTTCGGGCTGGTGAGCTTGAGCCATTCGGGGCCGGGCAGGATGCCGGGGCTCTCGCCCGTGAGCGGGATGCCGGTCTTTTTTCCGAGCCCGAGCTGTTCGCCGACCGCATCGATGACCTCGATTTCGGCCGCGTTGCCAAACTGGTAGAAGAAGGCGTTGCAGGAGTGCTTGAGCGCGTCGGGCAGCGAGAGCCCGCCGTGCGCGCCGCCCTTTTCCTTGATCCAGCACTTCATGAATTTGCCGCCATACTGCACGCCGCCGGCGCAGTTGTAATAACGATCCGCCGGGATGCCGGCTCGCAGTCCGGCGAGCGCGGTCACGGCCTTGTAGGTGGAGCCGGGCGCGTAGCTCTGGATGGCGCGATTGGTGAGCGGATCCGTATCGTCGTCGATCAGCTTTTCCCAATCCTTCGTCTTGATGCTCGGGATGAAGGAATTCGGGTCGTAGCTCGGGACGGAAGCCATCGCGAGGATGTCGCCGTTGTTCGGATTCACGATGACGGCGGCGGCGCGGCCCACACCGGCTTCGCGCAAGGCGCGCTCGGCGATGAATTGGATGCGGGCGTCGATGGTGAGATAGACGTTGTTGCCCTGGAGCGGCGCGACGCGCTTCTCGACGATCTCGCCTTCGATCACGCCCTTCACACTCCGCTGCAGCACGCGCACGCCCGGGGTGCCGCGGATCCAGCGGTCGTATTTCTGCTCGACCTGCGACTTCCCCTCCACGTCGGGCTGGTAAAAGGTGTACTTTTTCACATCGGGCAGACGGTCGATGTCATTGGGCGCGCCGACGTAGCCGAGCAGATGCGCGGCGAAAGCGCCGTAGAGGTACTGCCGCACGGGCTTCGCGGCGATCTCGACGCCGGGCAGTCCGACGTTGTGCTCGGAGAATTTGGCGATGGTCGGGAAGTCGAGCTCCTCGATGTAGGTGAAGGGCACCTCGGTGTCGTTGCGGTAGTGGCGCTGGAGCCGCTCGCTATTGTAGTCGCGCGCGAGTTCGAGATCCTTCAGCCGCGGGATCACGCTCTCATTCACGATGCGCACGATGTCCGGCTCCTTCTTCTTCTTGCGCATCTGCTTCACGATGAGCTCGAAATCGACCTGCGGCACCGTGCCGGTGAGGTCGCGGTAGCCCTTCACCATGTCGCGCAGATAGAAGTCCACCTCGTAGCTGGCGCGGTTGCCCACGAGCGTGAGGCCATTGCGGTCGCGGATTTCTCCGCGGACGGATGGGATGCGCACGGTGACTTCGCCGCGGCCACGGAGCTTCGCCGTCCACTTCGGCCCGCGCAGCACCTGCTCGTACCAGAGTTTGGTGATGAGCGCGCCGAGGCCGCAGAGCATCACGATGGCGATAAACCAGATGCGGAGTTCAGTGATCGGGCCGCGGCCCCAGCCGAGTCTCATGGCCATATCAGCGCCTTCCTCCTTTGCGGAGCGGTTGCGGGTCGTAGCCGGCGACGTTCGCGAGGTAGTTGAGGCCGAAGAAAAAGAAGGGCGAAAGCAGCAACGCCATGAGGCCCGCGCCGCCGATCCGCCAGGCGATGTCCTGGTTCAGGATCAGGACCACCGGATCCCGCCGGAAGGTGAGCATGAGGTATTCGGCGAGGACGATGAAGGCAGTGCAAAGCCCGCTGAGGAAGCAATGCACTTCCCAGCGGCCGCGTTGAAAAAGTGGTCGAAATCCGCCCATGATCGCGCCGAGGCCGGCGTAGAGGACGATGGACCACCCCAGGGCGATTTCAACGTTGCCTTCCACGATCTGCACATGGAGCGCGTCCCACATGAAGCCGCCCGCAAAGACCAGCAGGAGCATCGCCGGAGTGGGCAGCGCCAGCGCGCCGTAAAACATCACGATCGGCATGAGCAGCACCCGCGCGTCGATCGACGGCAGCGGCGGGATGAAGTGCTGCACCACGAGGGAGCAGAACATGACGACCAGCAGGATGCAGAAGAACAACGTCATGCGGGCCTCCTTGCAGGCGCTTGGAAAAACATCCAACACTCAACATCCGACATCCAACATCCAATAAGGACTCCAGAACGGACGTCGATCCGAGCTATTGGATGTTGGATGTCGGATGCTGAGTGTGGGATTTTGTCTTCCATTCACTTCTCCTTGCTCACGACGACGAACACATCCTGCAGCGTGGTCAGGTCCACCGCGGGGACCAAATGGGCGAAGCCGTCCAGTTCGCGCACTTTGTAATCCTTCACGGCGCCGATCAGCACGCCGCTGGGGAAGACGCCGCCGACGCCCGAGCTGTACACTTTCAGGCCGTTGGTGAGATTGGCGTGTTTCGAGATGAAATTCAGGCTGATCACCGGCGTCGTGCTGCTCGAAACGCGCTCGCCTTTCACGATCCCCTGCTCCCGCGTGCCCTCGACGGTCGCGGCGACCTTGCACGATTCATCGGCGATGAGCACGACGATCGCCGAATGCGCCGAGACCACCGTGGTCTTGCCCACGAGCCCCTCCTCGGTGAGCACCGGCATGTCCTGGGCGAGGCCGTCGGCGCTGCCGCGATCGATCACCACTTGATTGTACCAGGTGCCGGGATCGCGGGCGCTGATCTGCGCCGGCATCAGCTTGAACTCAGCCTGCCTGGTATATCCGAGAGCGTTGCGGAGGCGGTTCTTCTCGGCCTCGATGCCGCGCAGGGCCTGGTTCGTCGCCGCCAGCTCCTTGTTCACGATCCGCAGTCGCTTGTTTTCCTCCTCGAGTCTTTCGAGCGTCTTCAGGCCCTCGCTGTACTCGCGATACTTCTTGTCCAGCGTCGAGCCCGTCTTGAGGAAGGGCGAGATCACTCCGAGGAAGGCCGCCTGCACTCGCCGCGTCTTGTTCGGGCTCAGGGCGATGATGAACCCGACGAGCAGGAGGAAGCCGGCGACCGCGGCGGCGGTGATGGCCTTCTTGCTCACGGCCGAACCTCCGAAGGCTGATGCGGGATGCGGGATCCGGGACGCGCGATTCCGCGCTCATCACGCATCTTGCATCCCGCATCCCGCATCTGGCGTCCTGGGAGTGCCGTCATCGTGCGTTCCAGGTCAGTACCGGGAATCGCTCGTCGTCACCTTGCGCAGGAACTTGATCTCACTCAGCGCGCGTCCGGTGCCTTCGGCCACGGCGCTGAGCGGATCCTCGGCCACATGGACCGGGAGACCTGTTTCTTCAGTGAGGAGACGATCGAGCCCGCGCAGGAGTGCGCCGCCGCCGGCCAGGACGAGACCGCGATCCACGAGGTCCGCGGAGAGCTCGGGCGGACAGCGCTCGAGGGTCACGCGGACGGAATCGACGATGGTGGAAATAGGTTCGAGGAGAGCCTCGCGGACTTCCTGCGAGGTGATGGTGAGGGTTTTTGGGAGACCGGCCACGAGGTCGCGGCCTTTCACCTCCATGGTGGTCTCCTTTTCCAGAGGGTAAGCGCTGCCGATCTTGATCTTGATCTCCTCCGCCGTGCGCTCGCCGATCATCAGATTGTACGCCCGCTTCATGTACTGGATGATCGCTTCGTCGAGCTCGTCGCCCGCGACCCGCACGCTGCGGCAGAAGACAATGCCCGAGAGAGAGATGAGCGCGACCTCGGTGGTCCCGCCGCCGATGTCGATGATCATATTTCCCGCCGCATCCTGCACCGGCAGGCCGCAGCCGATCGCCGCCGCCATCGGCTCTTCGATCAGGTGGACCTCGCGGGCGCCTGCCCGAAGCGCGGATTCCTTCACGGCCCGCTTTTCCACCTCGGTGATGCCGGACGGCACCGCGATCACGACCCGGGGCCTCGGGCGGAAAAGTGACCGGCGGTTATGCACCTTGAGGATGAAATGCCGGAGCATCGCCTCGGTGATCTCGAAATCCGCGATCACGCCATCCTTCAGCGGGCGGATGGCGACGATATTGCCCGGGGTGCGCCCGAGCATGCGTTTGGCCTCGTCGCCGACCGCGAGGACGTGGTGCGTGCCGACCTGCACTGCCACGACCGATGGTTCCCGCAGCACGATCCCGTGATCTTTTACGTAAACCAGCGTGTTGGCCGTCCCGAGATCGATGCCGATGTCGTTGGAAAACAGGCCGAAAAAACCGTTAAGCATTCAGAAAGTGTCGGTGGTTGAAGCGTCAAAATGAGGGGCTGGAGGCCGCCTGGGGCAGCCGTGCTCTTCAAGAATTCTGATCCTTGTTAGCGAATTTCAGACCTGATCTTGTAAGAAAAGCGACTACACCTAGGGGGGGCGCGAACCAGCGTCAAAGGAAAAGCTCGCGGGGAGTTTCGGCGCTGTGGAGCGCGGTTCGGAGCGGGGGAATGCGCAATGCGCGGCAAGCCGCCACCAGCCTCACATTGCCGCCCGACCGCCGGCGGGGTGGCTCGGCCCGTGCTCGGAATGCCAGCATGAAAATCGTCGTCCTCATCGTCGCCGTGGCTCTGGGTTGCTACCTCATCACCCGGCAGATCGAAGCGCAGCGGCCCAGGACCCTGGTGGTGGTGCCCGCGCCGCCCGCCGCTCCGGCGACCTCGCCCGCGCCCGCCGCCAC
>JBGSYE010000122.1:0-2634 GCA_041751075.1 Chthoniobacteraceae bacterium | reverse complement strand
CGGAATCCACTGGCGCGCGAACGCGGTCACGGCGCGCGGCTGGTCGAACCGCCGATTGCCGGGATGGAAGCCTTGCGGATGGTCGCGGGTGATGGAGGCGCGGTCGCGGTTCAGGTAGTCGGAGGCGATCCAGCGCGGGTCGGCGTCGTAGCGGACGGGGCCGAAGGTGCGCTGAAAATGCTCGCGATATGGCGCGAGCAAGTGCTGCCAGTCGCGGTTGGGGTTCACGCGCAGGCGCATCTCGAAGGTGGCGGCCCCGCGCGGCGGCACGAGGCCCTCGACGAGATAGACGAGCGCGCGCTCGGGGTGGGCGGCGCGTTTGTCGGCGGCCCAATCGATGTAGTCCCAGAGCGTGAGCGTGTGGGTGAGGCCGGTCGCCCACGGCGTGAATCCGATACCGATGGTGCGGTCGGTCGCGTAGGTGCCGCCGATTTTTTGGAATTCACCGGGATGGCAAATGGCGAGGCGGTGGGCCTGGAAATAACTGCGATGCTGGACGGGCATGAAGCCCTCGGGCGGCTGGTCGAAGTGGAAAGTGAGCCCGCGGAAACCGACGAGGCGGAGCGGGTCGGTCGGGTGGTGATTCTCGACGCGGGCGGTGATGTGAACGTCGCCGGCCTCGAATTGGTAGGTAAAGATCGTCGTGAGATCGCCGCCGCTCTGGCGGACGCGGACGGTCTGCGCGTCCACCTTTTCGCAGACGCGATCACCCGCGGGCTCGGTGCGGACGGTGCCGCTGCCCCCGTCCTGAAACCAATCCTCGGCGTTGAAGACCGACCATTGGCCGGTGGCGATGGTGCGCTCGCCGAGGCGGATGGCGCTGAGGCCATCAGCGGTCACGGTGAAAGCGACGCCCGCGGGGCTGCGATGAATGAACTCCTCGGCGTGGACTTTTCCGAGGATGAAAAGCACCGCGAGGCCGAGCTGTCCCGCAAGGACTCGAACCTTGAATAACGCTGTCAAAGAGCGCTGTGTTACCATTACACCACGGGACAATTCGCGGCGGGGAACCGTAGGGAATCGAGCGGGGATTGCAACCGCGCGGTGTCGCTCACGGGCGGATCGAGCCGGACTGGAGCTTTTCCATGCAGACGGGGCAGACGCCGTGGGAAAAATCGGCGCCGGTCTCGGTGTGGAGGTATTCCTCGATCTGGTGCCAGTAGTCGCGGTCGTCGCGCACGCTTTTGCAATACATGCAGATGGGGAGCAGGCCCTGCAGGCGGCGCACATCGGCGAGCGCTTTTTCGAGCGCATCGACTTTCCCGGCGAGGGAGCGCTCGAGTTGCACGACGCGCTGGCCGACTTTCAGCCGCGCGCGGAGTTCATCCGGGTCGAACGGCTTGATCACGTAATCGTCCGCGCCCGCCTCCAGCCCGGCGGCGATTTCATCCTTCTGGCTCTTCGCGGTGAGCAGCACCAGATAGACATACTTCCCATCCGCCCGCGCGCGCACCTGGCGGCAGACCTCGAGCCCATCGGCCTCGGGCATCATCCAGTCGATGATCGCCAGTGGAGGCGGATTTTCACCGAGCAAAATATCCGTCGCCGTGCCGCCATCCTCCGCCACGGTCACCTCGAAGCCCCAGCTCGCCAGATTCCGCTGCAACAGATGCCGCGAGACATAATGATCCTCGGCGAGAAGAATGCGGGCGTCATCGGGATTCACGGACGCGACATGTAAGCCCGGGCCGCGCCGCGCGCAACCCACGGCTCTTTTGCGCTTTGCTATTTGAAAAGCCGTGCCCTTTCCTCTGCGCCAGCGGCCAGCCCATGAAAGTCTCCGATCTCCGCGGCATCCTCCAATACGTCCCTCGCTTCCGGGAAAAAATCTTCGTCATCGCCATCGACGGCGAGATCGTCAGGTCGGAGAATTTTTCCAACATCCTCCTCGACCTCGCCGTCCTGCGCTCGCTCAGCATCCAGGTCATCCTCGTGCACGGCGCGAGCCGGCAAATCCAGACGCTCGCTGACGAGCGCGGCATCGCCATCTCGAATGCCGATGGCGTCGGCATCACCGACGAGCCGACTTTCCGCATCGCGCTCGAAGCCGCCGCGCAGCTCACAAATGAAATCATGCAGGGCCTCACCGCCGTCGATTTGCGCGCCGCCTACGCGAACGCCGTGATCGCCCACCCCGCCGGCATTCTCGGCGGCGTGGACTACCAGCACACCGGTCGTGTCGAGAAAGTCGATACGCACAGCCTGCATTTGTTTTTGCGCGAGGGGATCGTGCCGATCGTCCCGCCGCTCGGGTTCGATGGAGAGGGGAAAACCTATCGCGTGAACTCCGACGCCATCGCGCTCGAGATCGCGGAAGCGGTGCGCGCGATGAAGGTCATTTTTCTTTTCTCGCAGGATGGCGTGCGGGTCGGCGGGGAGTTGATCGAGCAGCTTTCCATCGCCGAGGCCGAGGAGTTGGTGAAAAAGAAAAAGCTCGGGGACAACGCGAGCCTCGTCTCGAAGCTCGACCACGCCGCGCGCGCCTGTCGGCAGGGCATCCCGCGCGTGCATCTGCTCAATGGCAACGTCAACGAAGCCCTCCTCACCGAGGTTTTCAGCCACGAGGGGCTCGGGACGATGATTTACTCGAATGAGTATCAACAAATCCGGCGCGTGATGAAAAAGGATGTGCGC
>JBGSYE010000121.1:0-4826 GCA_041751075.1 Chthoniobacteraceae bacterium | reverse complement strand
GTCTTCCCCGAGCCCGTCACTCCGAGCAGGGCCTGATGCCGGTTTCCCGCCTCGACGGATTTGGTCAGCTTTGCGATCGCCTGCGCCTGATCGCCCATCGGCTGGTATTGGGAGGCGAGTGTGAAAGGCATGAACGGCCACGCTAACACGCACCGCATGGTGTGCCAGCGAGCGCGTCAGATTTCGGAATCCGCGCCGCTCCATGCGCTTCGGCGAGCAGCGCATCGGATTGCGCATTCATGGAAATGGCCGCACCGACTCTTTCGATTTGCGGCGACGCTATTTTCACGGTGGTCGTTTTTTGACTGAAGTTTTTGACCTCGGGATTGGAAATTCAAGCGGCTCGTTGACCAATTCATTTCGTCGGGCGGCGGGCGTCCCGCCTGCCGGTCTATTGTGGATGGGGCTTCGGCGGGCGGGACGCCCGCCGGCCCCCCAGGCTGGAAGTTTGGGGTCTGGTGCTTGGAGCGTCCGATCAGACGACCCGCACCAGCGCGATCAGCAGCGTCACTGTGACCAGGCTGGCCACCGTGCTGTAGAAGACCGCCGCCGCCGCGAAGTGCGAGTCCGCCTTGAACTCGTGCGCCAGCAGCGCGGTGTTCACCGCGGTGGGGAAGGAGGTGCTCACGATCATGATCCGGGCGATCTCGCCGGTGAAACCAAAGAGCGGCACGAGCGCCAGGGCGATGAGGGGCGCAATGAGCAGCCGCAGCGCGACGGCCCACGAGATGCGTCCGAAAGGCTGGCGATGCTCGGTCTTCGAGAGCTGCACGCCGAGGGTGACTAGCGCGAGCGCGACGAGGGCGTCGGAGAAGTAGTTCAGCGGCACCCAGAGCCAGCGCCATTGCTGCACCGGCACGTCGCCGATGCGCACGAGGACCGCGGCGACGATCGCCCAGATGCTCATCTGCCGGAGCATCGGCAGGAGCGCCCGCCAGCCGGAGCGGTGCGCGGAATTTGCGAGGAAAAGGCCGACGGTGAAACAGCTCACATTCTGGACGAGCACGATGAAGACCTGGAAGACGGCGCCCACTTTTGGAAAGGCGAGAGTCATCAGCGGGATGCCGTAATTTGCGGAGTTGTAAAACATCGCGGCGATCTGCATCGAGCGGAGTTGTGGCCGGTCGTAGCCCGCGATGCGCCCGATGAGCGCGGCGAGGAAAAACATGCTGGCGATGATGCAGGCGGTGAAGCCGATGACGCGCAGCGCCATGCTCCCGGAGAGGTCGGACTTCACGACGTGGACGAACATGAAGGCCGGAACGAGCAGGTAGATGTTCAGCTTGACCAGCGAATCGAGATCGAGCCGGTACCGGCGATCGAGCAGCCAGCCAAAGCCAAACATCGCCACGACTGGCAGCAGAACCTGGCTGAAGACGTTCCAGATGAGCACGCGCCGCTTCTACCGGCGCGCCTGGCGGAGGGCGACAGATTTCCCCCCACGGCTGCCGCCCGCTCAATGCATCCAGATCGCGAAGTGCTGCCACCACGCCGCGATCACCTGCCACCAGATCGCCAGATAGACCCACGACACCACGCCCAGGAAGTAGCCGGTGAGCACGAGCAGTCCGTCGCGCTCCATGAAGCCGGCTGCGAGGCACATGATCGATACCGCGGGAAAGAGATTGCTGAAAGGAATCGGCAGGGGGAGCGACAGGATGAAGCCGCCGGAAATGATGGCGACGCCGATGAGATTCACCATCCGCGGGTGCCTCCGCAGAAAGTGCATGCGCGGCCGGATGTGCCGCTCCATCCGCCGCACCACCGCCGCCACGGCGCGCACGATGCGATCGAGCATGGCATGCGAGACCACCCGCTGCCGGATGAAGCGGGGAAGCGCCGTGCGGCTTCCGAGTGCGATGCGCAGCCCCAGCAGGCAGATGGCGATGCCAAAGGGGACCGAGAGCCCCGGCGCCGGGACGATGAAGGGCGCTGCCAGAACCAGCACCAGCATGGCCACGCCGCGCCCACGCAGGATGTGTTCGATCTCCTCGACGGTGATCGCCCGTCCCGCGGCCCGGTCGAGGATGTTCTGCAAATCCTCCGAGAGCTTGTGTGGCTCCAGTTCCGCGGGATCGCGGGGTGGGACTGGCGGCACCTGCGGCGGCTCGGGAGTCGTGGTCATGTCTTCTCGACTGCACCTTTCGCACTGTCTGCGCCCCGCGCCAGCAGCCAGCCGAGGAGCGTCAAACTCACTCCCGTCGTGAGCGGGAGGAAGTAGTGCAGCGTCCGGGCGGTGGCCGGCCCGAGCCAGCGGTGCGTGTAGCCGTCGTGCAGGATCATCTCCGCCGCCACGTAGCCGAGCACCCCGCCGCCCAGCCAGATGATGAAGCGGAAACGCTGCATGAGCTGGGCGAGCACGCCGCTGCCCCAGACGGCCAGCGGGATCGAGAGCAGGCGCCAGAAGACGACCAGCAGCATGTCGGGCGCGAGCCCGCCGACGAGGCGCAGCATCGCCACCTGCATCAGGAAGGAGACGGCAAAGATGAAGCCGATCCGCAATCCGACGGCGCCCGCCGTGCCCCCGATGCTCCCCCAGAATTGCTGGCCCGGCGTGAGGGAGCGCACCGCGAGCGCGATGACGAGCGCATTATCTCCCGCGCGACAGATGTCGAGGATGGCGATCCGGATCCACTGACCCCAGAATTGGGGATCGATCAGCGCGTCCATGAAGTGGTGTGTTGCAGGAGGCAGGCCATCGCGAGCGCTTCGTCTAAAGCCGATCCCCGTGCCCGGCAACTCGGATGCGCAACGGACTCAGCGCAGCATCCGCCGGTGCAGGACGCGCTACGGATTCCAGCCGACGGTGAGCGTCTCGAGCTCATTGCTCGCGAGCGTCGCCGTCTCGTTGAGCGGGGCGGTGTTGCTGGTGCCCGAGTTCTTCATTTTGAAGTTGATCCCGCGCAGGTGCCCGGTGGGGGCCCGCTCTGGGTGGATCAGGGCGCCACCACGACAGTGTCGGCGAAACTGTCCCACTCCCCACACTTCAGAGCCGCGCGATCTACTTCTTCTTGAAGAAGTCGTCGAAGGTCTGGCCCTGCGTGCCCGCGGCTTTCGTCCCGGCGGGCTTCGCCGGCGTCGTCCCGCTGCTCGCACTGGGGCTCGTGGCCGGCGCCGGCACGGCGCCACCCAGCGTTTTCTCGATGTCCGCCATCACTTTCGTCGGGCCGACGTATTTCCCGCCCTCGTAGGAATCCGAAAGCACCTTGCCCGCGGCATCCACGAAGACGAGACACGGGATGCCTTTGCCGCTGTAGGAAGTGAGGACTTTGTCCGAGCGAATCTTTGAAAACCGCAGCCCCGGCCAGGGCATCTTGTCATGCTCCATGTAGGCTTCCATGCTCGCCTCATCCTGATCGCTGCTCACAAAGATGAGTTCAAACTCGGGATGCGCCGGCTTCGTGCGATTGTAGAATTCGACCAGCTTGGGCGTGAACAATTTGCACGGCGGGCACCAGCTCGCGGAGAAGTAGATGCCGAAGTATTTCGTCTGCGCGAGCGGCGCTTCGTCGAATTTCTTGACGGATTTCCCCTGCACGGAGACGAGCGCGCCTTTGAGCGCGGGAAAGATGGCCTGCTCGGCGCCGAGCGCGCCGTCGCAAATCAGGGAACTGGCCAGCAGCGCGAGGAGGGATGTTTTCATGGGTGGGAGAGTCGTAGGCTGCGGGCGAGTGTGAAAGGTCGCGGTGGGCGGTCAATCGTCTTTTCCGAAGCGCAGCTCCGCGGTCAGAAGTTCAAGCGGCAGCACACCATCTAGGTCCGCTCGCGCGCGAACTCCTCGTGGGGATTGAGCGGATTCAGCCGGTAATCCTCGCCGCTCAGATTGAGCACGCCGCAACTGACCTCGCACTGGTTGCGCAGAAAGCGGTAACCGGCGAAGACATTGACCTGCCAGAAGTCCTCGCTCGGCCGGCCGGCATCCCGGGTCGAGAAGTGAGTCTTGTAAAATCCCGGTTCGGGATCGGTGAGCGTCGAGCGATCCGCATCCCCCGCAATCCATTCATTGTAGGACGTTCACCGACGAGACTCTTTCGCGGGAAGGCCGCCGGTGTTTTGTCAATTTTTCGGCTGTTCATTTCTTTCCCGATGCGACTACTCTCCCGCCGTGTTTTCGATCCGCAGATGCGAGGCCAGTCTTCGCAAGCTCGGTGAGGAACAGGAGCGGCCCCTCAATTCAGGCAATGACCAAGCATTTCAACAATCACGGCGAAGGAGAAGCGGTCGCGTACGTGCGACCTCGAAGCGAATCAGTGTCGCCGCGCACGGCGTCGCTGCTGGGCGCCGTCTTACTGGCGTGGGGTTTCGCCACGGGTGCGGCGCACGCGGTCCTGACGACGCTCAGCTACTCGCCGGGAGCGGGCAGCATGCGCGATCTCGGCAAAAACGATGTCTATACGTGGCGGCTGGATAGTCTGCCCACCGATACCATCACCGGCGCGACGCTCACTTTTAGTAACATGAGGAGCGAGGACCCGAACTCCAACAAGCTCTTCGCGCACTTGCTGGATTCGGCGAACAACGCCGGCGTCGGTTCCTTCGACGATGGCACCGGTTCGCGGTTGCCGATGGCGGAGCTCACCGACGATTTCGCGAACCCACGTCACCACGCCAGCCCGGACTGGCTCGTCGCGCCCGGGACTGGAGATACGAAGCTTTTCGGCAAGTCGTTCTCGATGACGCCGGACTCGTGGACCTACACCTTCAACGAGTCCGAGCTCACCAAGCTCAATCAGTACCTGTCCGATGGCACGATCGCCTTCGGCTTCGACTCCGACAGCCACTACTTCAATGAAGGGGTCACTTTCAGTGTGATTTTTGGCAGCGTC
>JBGSYE010000120.1:0-1592 GCA_041751075.1 Chthoniobacteraceae bacterium | reverse complement strand
TCTCGGACGGAAATCGTCTGGTCGCCGATGATCGCCCGGTCGCCCTCGACCTTGATCTCCGGCTCCGCGCCGAGCGTCACGATGGAAAGTGTCGTCTCCCCGATCGTCACCGTTCTCACCACCTTCGGGTCGTCCTTTGGGTTAGCGGCGCCAGTCAGCACCACCAGACCCTCCGCTCCGCTGGCCTTGCTGAAATCGATTCCGAGCGACCTGACCTCCGTGTCTTTAGTGATGCCGAGGATGGTCGAGCCGTCAACCGTGGTGACCGGCGGTCCCTTCGCCTCGCTCTTCCCAATCTGGCCGAGGTTGATGCGTTTTCCCAAGCCCCAAATCTGCACCGGACCGCCGATGCTCTTGTATTTGCTCCCAAATGGACCGTTGCCGAGGTGCGCCGTGACGAGGATGTCGTTCTCATCCTGCCAGCGGTTGCGCACCATCAGGTAATTGTGGGTCGAGTCGAACGCGCAATGCCCCAGCACCTCGACCGGATTCTTCGGCTTCAGCCCGATCGGCCAGTTGATGAAAGAATAGACGCCACGATGCGGATACACCGTCACATCGTAGGACTTCTCCCCCGGCCCGAGCTTCACATCGATGGCCGTCTTCTTGCCGCCTTGCAGCGCCTTGGCCTCACCGGGCTCCACGAAATTCTGATAGACCCACAGCATCGCCGCGCGCTCGTCGTCCGTGGACACCGCGCCGAACCCCTGCGCGAACTGTCCGCCGTGGCTCAGGTCGTTCCGGTCGAAATGATCCGTGCCGTAGCTGCTCCCAGCCCTCGACCTGAGCGGGAAAAAGCAATCGTCGCCCCTTTTCACCAATTCCATCACCCAGTGCAATGTGATCCAGCGCGCGTTCGTCCGCGGGCTCAGGTAGTCAACTCCGCCCGCCACCTTCATCGCCTGGAAGTAGGGCACGAACGCCGTATTTGCCGCCATCCCGCCCGGCCCGCCCTGTCCCTCGGCGAAAAATCCATGCGTCCCCCAGCCGCCGCGCAGCGCCTTGACCGTGTGCTCATGCACGCCCGCGAGATATTTTTTCACCAGCGCGTCGTCCGTCCCCGGATCGCCCATGATCGCGAGCATGCACATCCCGCCGCCGCCCACCTGCGGGCCGAAGTGATTGCTCCCCGGGTGCATGTTCGGCTTCACCGTGAGCATCGCCATGTTCATTTTCAAATGGCTGCTCCCCTGCTTGTCGCCGATCTTGTCGAAGTTCTGGATCTCCAGCGCGATCTTCCGGCGGAAATCCTCCGGCCACGCGTCATAACAAAAGTCGTAAGCCAGCGCCAGCGCCTGCAGCGAAGGCCCCGAGCGAATCTGCGACGACGGCGGATTGAGTCCATAGCGCGCATCCCGGTCCCGCTGTCCTGCGAGCGCCATCTCCACGCATTGGCGAGAGAGGTCCGCGTATTTCTTGTCCCCGGTCACCACATGGAGCAGCCCGTATCCGCTCATGTGCCACAGCGTCCACGCGCCGACCGGAAAGCTAAACTTTGATTCCCCCTCGTATCCCGCCTTCGAATCATTAGCTGCCGTCGGCAGCGACTCGCCATCGGTTCCGTTCAGCGTAATCCGGAGCCGCTTGAGAAT
>JBGSYE010000119.1:0-4892 GCA_041751075.1 Chthoniobacteraceae bacterium | reverse complement strand
TCAGCAGCCGCGCGCCCGCCTTCCGATAGGTCGAACCGTAGGTGCCGACCAGCGTCGCGAGCGCCCACGGCTGCCCGCGTTCCGCGCACGCGCGCTGGAGCAGTTGGGTCAGCGACTTCATGCGCGCGTCAGCCGATGAGTTTGTCCGGCGTGATCGGCAGTTGGCGGATGCGTTTTCCCGTCGCGTGGAAAACGGCGTTCGCGATCGCGGCCGGGATGCCGACGAGTCCGAGTTCGCCCATGCCTTTGACGCCTAGCGGGTTCACGATCTTATCCTCTTCCTCCACGAAGAGCGTCTCGATCTCGTGCACGTCGGCATGCACCGGCACATGATACTCGGCGAGGTTGCGGTTCATCATGCGGCCGTAGCGATGGTCGATCTGCGTCTCTTCCATGAGCGCCATGCCGATGCCCCAGACCACGCCACCGATCTCCTGGCTGTGCGAGGTTTTTGGATTCATGATTTTCCCGCAGGCAGTCGCTTCGATCACGCGCGTGACGCGAACGGCGCCGAGGTCGGGATCGACCTTCACCTCCACATACTGCGCGCCGTGCGCATAGGTCGCGAACTTGTCCCGCTGCTGCGATGGATCGGAGTCGAAGGTGGAGGAAAGCTCGGGCGTGTTGGTCTTTTTCAGGATGTCGCTGAAAGCCTCGCGTTTACCGGCATCGGCTTTCAGCCGCAATTCGCCGTCGGCGACTTCGGTTTCCGGTTCGGTTGCGGTCTTGAATGGCGAATCCGGGAGCTTGCGCGCGAGCTCGAGCAGCTTCTTGCGAATGTCGCCCGCCGCACCATGCACCGCGGTGCCGACGCTCGAGACCGTCCAGGAGCCGCCCTGCGCTGGCGCTTTGGGCATCGACGATTTCCCCAGCTCGAACTTCACCCGCTCGATCGGCAGCCCGAGGTATTCCGCCGCGATCATCGTCATCACGCTATAGGTGCCGGGGCCGATGTCGGTCGTCGCGCTCGCCACATGGGCGGTGCCGTCGTCACGCAGCGTGATCTTCGCGGTCGCGGGCTGCTGCAGGGCGGGCCAGAGGCCGGTGGCCATGCCCCAGCCGACGAGCAGCCGTCCGTCACGCATCGAGCGCGGCTCCATCTTGCGTTTCTCCCACCCAAATCTCTCCGCGCCGACGCGGTAACATTCGCGCAATTCCTTGCTCGAATATGGCTTCCCGGAATCCGGATCGGTCTCCGCGTAGTTGACCAGCCGCAGTTCCAGCGGATCGATGCCGAGCTTGTAAGCGAGTTCATCGAGGGCGCACTCGAGCGCAAACATGTTCGACACCGCTCCCGGCGCACGCATCGGCACCGGCGTAGGCAGATCGGTTTTCGCGATCTGATAAAGCGTCTCCACGTTTGGGCACTTGTACATGAGCCGCGCGACGCGGACGAAGTTGTCGGCGTAATCCTGGTAGGTCGATGTTTCGTGGATCACGTGGTGCGACATCGCGGAAAGTCGGCCGTCCTTGTCCGCGCCGAGTTCCACCTTCTGCCACGTCTCCGGCCGATGGCCGTGTCCGGTAAACATCTGCGGGCGCGTGTAAACGAGCTCTACGGGGCGCTTCAGCTCGCGCGCGGCCATGGCGACGAGCGGCGGGTAATAATTCACCGCGAGCGACGAGCCAAACGCGCCGCCGCCGAAAAGCGAGACGACATTCACGTCCTCCGCCGGCACGCGCAGGAATTTCGCGAGCCGGTCGCGGAGCTGATAGACGTTTTGCGTCTTGTCGAAGATCGTCAGCTTGTTGTCCTTCCAAAACGCCACAGCGCCGTGCGGCTCCATCGGGTTGTGGTGCTCCATCGGGATGAAGTATTCCGCCGAGAGCGTGACTGGCGCTTTCTTGAGCGCAGCCTGCACGTCACCGCGTTCCTTCGGAGATTCCTTCGGCGCCGGGTCGTAGGCTTTGTCCAAAACCTTGCGCACATCGGTCACGAATTTCTCCTCGGCGTAGGTCGCTTTCACCAGCCGGGACGCTGCGCGCGCCTGCTCGAAGCTCTCCGCGACGATCAGCGCGATCGGCTGTGCGCTGAAGAGGATCTGCGCATCCTGGAGCGCGCGGAATTCCGTATCCTCGTTTTCGCCCTCCTTCACTTTCGGCGGCGCCGGCATGATTTGCGGCACGTTCAGATGCGTGAAGATCTTCAATACGCCGGGCGCTTTTTCCGCCTGGCCAAGGTCGAGCGTTTCGATCGTGCCCTTCGCGATCGTGCTCAGAGCGAGAAAGCCGTAGGCCACGTTTGGCAGCTCAAACTCCGCGGC
Organism: Chthoniobacteraceae bacterium; assembly: GCA_041751075.1. Lineage (GTDB taxonomy): Bacteria > Verrucomicrobiota > Verrucomicrobiia > Chthoniobacterales > Chthoniobacteraceae > JANNXQ01. Next base: position 2,628 of record JBGSYE010000119.1, on the reverse strand, counting down.
ATATTTCGCCCGGCCGGTCACCTTCGCGATGCCCTCCACGCGGCTCATTTCTTTACCGAGATATTTCATAGCGATGGAATCAAGGCTCTCCTTTGGCGCGAATGAGCGCCCGGACGATGGCGCTTTTGCCAAGCGGGATTTTGAAAGCGTTGTGCTCCAGCGCTTGCGCATCGGCCATTTCGGCCTCCGCGGCGGCGGCGAAGTTTTCCGGCGTGGCGGCCTTGCCGATCAGCGCAGCCTCGGCTTTCGCCGCGCGCCAGGGCTTGTGCGCGACGCCACCCATCGCGAGCCGCGCCTGCTTGATCGTGTCGCCGTCGAGCTCCAGCGCCGCAGCCACCGAGACGAGCGCAAAGGCGTAGCTGGCCCGGTCACGCACCTTCAGATAGTAGGAGTGTTTCGCGAAGAGGGACGCTGGCAGGTCGATCGCTTCGATCAGCTCGCCGTGGGCGAGGGTATGGTCCTGCTCCGGCTTGTCGCCCGGCAGGCGATGGAAATCCTGAAACGCAATCCCGCGCTCTTTTCCATCCACGCCGCGCACGCGCACCGTGGCGTCGAGCGCGGCGAGCGCCACGCAGAAATCCGAGGGATGCACGGCCACGCATTGCTTGCTCGCGCCGAAGATGGCGTGCATGCGATTGAGCCCTTCGAGCGCGCTGCAGCCGGTGCCCGGCTGGCGTTTGTTGCACGGCGTGCCGACGTCGTAGAAATACATGCAGCGGGTGCGCTGAAGCAGATTGCCGCCGTTCGTGGCCATGTTGCGGATTTGCGCCGAGGCGGCGGAAAGCATGGCCTGCGAAAGCAGCGGATAACGCGTGCGGATGAGCGGGTGATTCGCCGTGTCGCTGTTCTTCGCGAGCGCGCCGAGCCGCACGCCGCCGCCTTCGGTCTCCTCCACCTCCGCGAGATCGAGCCGTGTGAGATCGACGATGTCCGTGGCCTGCTCCACGTCTTCCTTGAGCAGATCGATCAGGTTCGTGCCGCCGCCGAGGAAGTAACCGTGCGGCTTTGGCGCAATCGCGGCCACCGCCGCGGGCGGGCTTTCCGCGTGGGTAAAACTAAACGCCTGCATGACGCGCCTCCTCTTTCATCGCTGCGAGATGTTTCGGGCCGGCGAAGCCCCAGTCCTGCGCCACCGGGCGCCCCTGATGCACCTTCTGGATCGCCTTCAAAATCTGCGGATACGCCGCGCACCGGCAGATGTTGCCGCTCATCCGCTCGCGCACTTCGTCGTCGGATAGCTGCTTCGGCGGATTCTGCAAATCCTCGGTCACGTAGCTCGCTTCGCCGCGCTGGGCCTCATCGAGCAGCGCCACCGCTGAACAAATCTGTCCCGGCGTGCAATAGCCGCACTGGAAGCCGTCGCACTCGATGAACGCCGCCTGCATCGGATGCAGTTCCTCCCCCGTCGCGATGCCCTCGATCGTCGTCACCTTCTTCCCATCGGCCTGCCCCGCGAGCGTCAGGCACGAGAGCACCCGCCTGCCGTCCACGATCATCGTGCATGCCCCGCACTGGCCGTGGTCGCAGCCTTTCTTCGAGCCCGTGAGCCCGAGGTGCCGGCGCATCGCGTCGAGCAAAGTCACCCGCGCATCGAGCGTCAGCGTTTTCTCCGCGCCATTCACCATGAATTTCACCGACACCGCAGGCACTCCCACTGCCGGCGCCGCCGTCGCACCGCCGGTGAGTGACGCCGCTTGGGCATAAGTTTGTTCTTCCATGAGTGTCTGCGCCGCCACCAACCCCGCCCCGGCGCCACCCATCATCTTCATAAACTCGCGCCTAGGAACGCCGGCCTTCTTCATCTCATCCAGCACCTCGCGCTCATCCCGAGTCATCGCGTCTTCCGTCGATAGATGGTCGGACGGTTCAAAATCTCCAGGTGGCGATGCGGCATTCATTGTGTGGAAGCATGGTTCTCATGCGGAGCGCCCGATGCTTGAAGGAGGTTCGTTTCCCACGCGGCGCTGCGCGTATCGTGGTCAAAAAAAAGGGGCGGCGGAATCTCACACATGTCGGATTGCAGGGCGATCGCGCCAAAAACCTCGACGGGCGGCCGCGCGCTCCCGCGAGGAAGCACTCCGTCGCATCCCGGCCAAAGTCTCGGAAAGTGAGCGACGGCCCTGGAGAAGCATCCCGGCACCCTGGCCATTTGGATGTTGCATATGCGACATAAAAGTGGACGCAGCGGGTGGGGGTTGTTTGGCGCGGAGAGCTGGGGTCGGAGTGCCGGCGACGGATCCCTCGGCGCGGGCCGCGGCCGACGCCGCATTGTTCCGCGATCGGCGTCGCGACTCCTGCAAGCTGGTGCCTCAGGATCTCGTAATTTGATGCGATGGCCCTGGGCACTCCCCACCTTGCCCACCGCCTCGGATTCCAGTACGCCTCTTCCGTATGAGCAGCCGCATCACCGTGCTCCCCGACGATCGCCTCGCCGCGTTGCACGGCGTCGTCGTGCTGCGCCTGCAGCAGGCCGCGGAAGTCGTCTGCGCAAACGGCTTCGAGGAGTTCTTCGATGCCGCGATGCGCACCGTTTTCTGCGCGTGTCTCGAGCAGAGCGGCGCGCATGAGGGCACCGTGTGGCTGCTCGATGAGGAGCGCGGCGCGCTGGTACCGCGCTTCAACAACGGG
>JBGSYE010000118.1:0-5377 GCA_041751075.1 Chthoniobacteraceae bacterium | reverse complement strand
GTGATCGCTCCGCCAAATGGCCCCTCGGGCTTCAACACCGCTTCGACGACGCGAGTGATCCTCGGACGGGTCACGTTTTGGCCGGTGCGCCAGTCGGTGCGGAGGGCGACTTTCCGCAGGAGCAGGTTTTCCCGGTTCTCGCCGAGGCGCGCCGGGCCGGCCACATCCGCCGTGCCGGCCGACCGAACGCGATAGTAGGGCTTGCCGGAGTTCGGCGGGTTCAGCGTGTTCACGCCCATCGGGCGGCTGATTTCGATCTCGGCGGTGACTCCGATGACCCGGTCTCCCTGCGTGGCGGGAAAGGTGATCGTCCGGGTCTTCGGGAAAACCATGGGATCAGTGTTGGACCAGCCCGCCCATGCGTCCGGGGTGCGGACTGCGGCATCCTTCAAAGTCATCTGCGCCACAGCGACGCCTCCTTCCGCCGCGGCCAGGCCTTCCCGCCAGCTCACGGCATGCGAGACCGTGTGGTATTTTTGCAGCGTGCGCTGGAGCGCGACCCCGGCGGCTGCCGTGAGCAAGGCACCGAAGCAGAGAACGATCAGGAGCGCGCTCCCAGCCTCACGTCCCCGGCGCAGGTATAGAACGCTGGGGCGCGGATCAGCCTCCATAAAGCACCCCTCTCAGCAAAGCGGACACGGTCACCTTGTTCCCGACGGGGCTGGCCGCCTTGTTCGTCTTACTGGCGAGGAACTCGACTCGCGCCGTCAGCAAGAAGCCAGCGGCCGAGCCGTCATAGATGATTGGGTCGAAAGTCACGGACTTTACGCCTGTCGCCACCACGAGGTCGCGCCCGCCGACCTCGCGGCGGATGATCTCCTGCCCCTGCTGGAGATAGATGATCGTTTGGGCGTGCCGCCGTAGCTCAACGTCCACTTCCGGGTCAGTGACTGCCAACTGGTGAACTTTTTCCCCTTCACCTTCTCCTCCGTGATCGCCGTCCGCACGGGAGCCTGCGCGATCTGCCCCGGGCCGTAGATGTCCGGCACGGTCAGCGTCAGCGGCAGGGTGGAAGCCACGCCGCCCGCCGTCGCCTGGATCGTCGCCCCCCGGGCCGCGTCCATGCTGATGAAATCGGCCAGGTGCATCTGGCCGAGAGGGTAATTGGCGGCGAAGAGCGTCGCCCTTTGCGCCCCCGAGACGCCGGCAAACACCACCCCGATCACCATGCTGAGCATCGCCATCGAGATCATCATCTCGATGAGGGTGAAAGCCCGCGTGCCGGGGAAAAATTTTGTCGGCGGGGTCATTGGAGCCCGTGGGCGATGACGGTGATCACTTCCCAGGCCCGGTCGCGGTTGTCCGCCGACTTCCAGGCCGTGCGCACGACGACGGTGACGGCCTTTTCGTCGCACATGTCGGCGTTGTGGGAAAGGATCGTCACCACGCCATTCGCGCGCTCCACGCGGATCGGGGTGACCGGGCGCGGCGGCCACGGCGCGACCGTGATCTGCTCCGAGAGGGCGCGGAGCGAGTTTTCGACCGGGCTCGGCACCGCCAGGATGGAGGCCACGCCTGGCGTGGAGAGAGCGAGATCGGCCAGATCGTCGGGAAATTCCGTCGAGTAAACCGGATCGGATGGGCTGGGGGTCTCCTCATCCGACTCCATCGGCGTGCCATCATCCTCGAGATCCACGTCATCCGCGCCGCCGTCATCCTCCGGAGCGACGGATTCGCTCGTCACCTCGGGCCAGGGAGCCCGGCGCATTTGCTCGAGACGGTATTCGAAGGCGATGGCCGCGGAACTTTCCTCCCGCCCCGCCCGCAGCACCGAATACGACCGGGAGGTCAGGGCGAAGACGCCGCCGAGGATGACCGAGAGCAACGCCGCCCCCACCGCGACCTCGACGATCGTGAATGCCTGCTGTCGCCACCCCACGCGCGGGGAAGTGAAAAGGCGGGCGGACGGGGACTGCATAAGTGCGCCATTTCAAGCACGATCCATACCGTGGGGTGCGCAGGTGTCCCGGGCATTTGCGGACAAAAAAACCGGGCGCGCCTCACTCGGCGCGCCCGGTTGCTGATTTTCTCGCCGAATTTACTTCGTGTTCGCCACCCCGATCACCGCGCAGGCCACCCGCCCACCCGCGTCGCCCGTGGGCTGCGTCTTCAGATCGTCCGCTCCCTCATGCACGATCAACCCGCGCCCGAGGATGCAGGTCGGACCGTCGAATTTCAGGAACTGGAGCTTCATGTCCACCTTGGCCACGCCGCTGTCATCGGCCTCGAGATTTCCCAAGTCGCCGATGTGGTGCATCTCGCCCGTCGGAGCGCCGTGCTCCTTGTTCGTGGGGTTATAGTGCCCGCCCGCCGATTTCGCATCCGGCGCGCTGCAATCACCGAACTCATGGATGTGGAAGCCGTGCTTGCCCGGCGTGAGCCCTTTCACCTCGCCGGTGACGTGGATGGCGTCGCCCTGCTGCTCGAAGGTGATCGTGCCGGTCACCTTATTCCCCTCGGTCGGGTGCAGCACGGCGATGGCTTTGGTCACCTTCATGGCTGGATCTTTCATGTCGGCGTCTTTCATTTTCGGCTCTTCGGCGCGGACGGTGAGCACCAGCGCGAGCAAGGCCGCGCCGGTGGTGATGGATTTTGCGAATGTCATAGATGGATGTGTATTGGTGTTGCTGTTGGTTCGTTGGTTTTCTGGCGGAAAATCTCCCGCCGCAGATTCCATCGGGCGCGCGCCCTTCGCCGGTCGCGCATCCGCCATCATCCGCGGCTGCGAAAGAGCTGCATGGCCTCGAAACTCAAGCAGGGCGACACCGTGAAATGGAATACGTCGCAGGGTGAGACGAAGGGCAAGGTCGAGAAAAAGCTGACCTCGCCGCGGAAAATTAAAGGCCACGAAGTAAAGGCCAGCAAAGAGAATCCTGAATATCTGGTGAAGAGCGCGAAGACCGGGCAGAAAGCGGCGCACAAACCGTCGGCTCTCAAGAAAGCATGAAAACCCGCGTGACTCCCCGAGCCGCTTCTCCTAATCGAAATGACGCCATGATACGCCTTACGCTCTCACTCCTCGCTGCCGCGTCGCTTTTCACCGGCTGCACGAATCGCTACCCCGACAGCCCGGTGACCGACCTCCCCTCCGTGACGCCCGCCCCGGCTGGATCGCCGGCGGAGTAGGCACACTGGCTCAGCACTCCACAGGATCCACGGATGCCCGGAAAGACGCGGACCGCGGTTGGCGCCTTGTTCACCTCACCCGGGCGGTGTTAGTTTTCCGACACCATGACCACACTCGCTGAGATCGAAGCCGCGACGGAGGAACTCCCGTCGTGGGAATTGCAGGAACTCGTCCAACGCCTCAATGAACGTCTGGAGAAGGCTCCCATCGAAGCGCCCAAGGAACGGATCGCGGAATTGCATCCCGGCGCCATGCAGATGGCACCGGATTTCGATGATCCGCTGCCGGATGAATTCTGGCTGGGCGATGACGCATGAGGCTGTTACTCGACGTTCACGCTTTCGTCTGGTGGGACGCCTCGAAGGACAAGCTCTCCGCCACCGCGCTCGCGGCATGCGTATCTTCCGACAACACGTTGCACTTCAGCCTGGCGAGCGTCTGGGAAATGCAGATCAAACACCAGCTCGGCAAGCTGACTTTGCGTCGCCCGCTCGCTGAATTGCTGCGGGAGCACGAGCGGATGAACGGCCTGCGTCTCGAACCGGTGGCTCTCGGGGACATTCTCGCGCTCTCGACGTTGCCGCCGCATCATCGCGATCCTTTCGACCGCATCCTCATCGCGCAGGCGAAACGTGGCGGATTCCGGCTCGTGACTCGCGATCCGCAGATCGCACTTTACGACCTGGAGACTCTGTGGTGATCCGGTCGGGATGCGTAAAAATCGAACGCCGCCGGGAACGGGCGCAAGGCCGGAGGAGTCGCGGCTTGCGATTGCAGGGGTGTTAGTGAGAAAAACCAAACCTATGAAACACCACAGAACATTACTGATGACTGCCCTGAGCGCTTGCTCGATTGCCCTGCTCGCGGGTTGCGACTCGAAGCAGCAAAACATGCGCGAGGACGCCGCGGAAAAGAAGGCTGACGCCATGGAAGACAAAGCCGACATGACCCGCGATTCCGCGGAGACGACGGCCGACGCCTTGGAAGAGAAGGCCGACAAGATGCCGGAGCCCGCCGCCGACGCGATGGAAAACAAGGCCGACGCGGTGCGCGATTCCGCTGAGGCGAAAGCCGACGCGACCGAAGACGCCGCTGATGCCACGCGCGACGCGGTCGAGTAAGTCAGCAGAATCCAACCAACCAGCGCGGCGCTGTCCGATCCGGCCCGCTGCTGAATTCCCCCGCACCAAATTCCTGTTCCGCTGCCCTCAGGCAGCCGGTTCGTAGCCCAAGTTCGGGCCGAGCCATTTCTCCATGTGCGGGACGGACTCGCCTTTGCGCCGGGCGTAGTCGGTGACTTGATCGTGATCGAGCTTCCCGACGCCGAAATACTTCGCCTCGGGATGGCTGAAATAGAGCCCGCTCACCGCCGCGCCGGGGTGCATGGCGCATGATTCGGTCAGCGTGATGCCCGCGACTTTCTCCGCGTCGAGCAGGCGGAAAAGCATCGGCTTCTCGGTGTGGTCGGGGCACGCGGGATAACCAGCCGCCGGACGGATGCCGCGATAGCGCTCGCGGATGAGTTCTTCGGAGGAAAGTGACTCGCTCGCGCCGTAGCCCCACGCGATGCGCGCTTCACGGTGCAGCCATTCGGCAAAAGCCTCCGCCAGGCGGTCGGCGAGCGCCTTGGCCATGATGGCGTTGTAGTCATCATGCTCGGCTTTCATTTTCTCCGCGAATTCGTCGCCGCCGTGAATGCCAACGGCGAACCCGCCGAGATAGTCGCCCTCAGTCGCCACGTAGTCCGCGAGACAGTGATTTTGCTGGTCGGCGGGTTTCTTCATCTGCTGCCGCAGGAAATGAAATAGCGCGAGCGGTGTGGCGCGCGTTTCATCGGTGAAAAGCTCTACGTCATCCCCCACCCGCCCCGCCGGCCAGAAACCATACACGCCGCGCGCCGTGAACAATTTCTCCTCGCGGATGCGCGTGAGCAAAGCCTGCGCGTCGGCGAATAATTCCTTCGCCTGCGCGCCGACGACTGCGTCGTCGAAGATCGCCGGGTAGCGCCCGCGCAGTTCCCACGTATGGAAAAAGGGCGACCAATCGATGTAGTCGATGAGCGTCTCCAGCGCGGGCGACACCGTGCGCGTGCCGAGGAAATCCGGCTGCGGAATCGCATAGCCGCTCCAGTCGAGCGCGGTTTCTTTCGCGCGCGCTTCTCCCAATGGGATGAGCTTTTTCTCGCCCAACTTGGCCGCGTGTTGCTCGCGGAGCGACTGCTGCTCGGCGGCGTTCTTTTTGGCAAAGGCC
>JBGSYE010000117.1:0-6936 GCA_041751075.1 Chthoniobacteraceae bacterium | reverse complement strand
GTGCGTATAGATCGGCGACGTCGCCTCGAAAAAGCTGTACTGCGGCTTTGGGTCCGTCAGGTTGAGGTTCGCTTCGTAAAAGGCGCGAATCGTTCCGATGTCTTCCCAGTAGCCTTTGAAAATGTAGGAGTCGACGTGGCGTTCGCCGATCGCCTTCGGGATGACATGTTTCCCGAAGTCGTCGAGGTCGCTGTCGAGGCAATCGACCAGCACTTGCCGGTTGAAAACGTAGATGCCCATGGAGGCTTCGAAGAGCTCATCTTCGGCCTTGCTCCCGATCGATTCGAGAAGTTGCCGGTCGAGCTTCAGCTCGTCGAGCAGCGCCGCCTCCTTCGGCTTTTCCTCGAAGCGGGTGATCCGATGATCCGGCCGGCTCAGCATGATCCCGAAATCCGCCGCCGCAGCGCGCTGCACCGGAGTCGTCGCGAGCGTGATCTCCGCGCCCGAGCGAATGTGCTGATGGAGCAGCGTCCGGAAATCCATCCGGTAAAGCTGATCCCCGCTCAGGATGAGGAAATAATCGTAGGGCTGCTCGAGGAAATAACGCAGGTTCTGGCGGACGGCATCGGCCGTGCCTTGGTACCACTGCGCCCCTTCGGGGGTCTGCTGCGCGGCGAGAATGTCGACAAAGCTGCGCGAGAAATTATCGAACTTGTAGCTCGCCTGGATATGGCGGTGCAGCGACATGCTGTTGAACTGCGTCAACACGTAGATCGAGCGCAGCCCCGAGTTCAGGCAATTGCTGATCGGGATATCGACCAGACGATATTTGCCGCCTAACGGCACCGCTGGCTTAGAGCGGTCCTTGGTCAGCGGAAACAAACGAGTGCCGGCGCCGCCCCCCATGATGATGGAGAGGGTGCGTTGCGTGGTGCCGGGCGGTAAAGCAGGTGATTGCGGCATGAAACCTCGCAAGATGAACCAGCTTCCGGCTAGCGTCCATCTTCCTCGTGCTCGTGCTCGTGATCGTGATCGTGATCGGAAGGCTTGGAATCGATCACGAGCATGAGCACGAGCACGATTACGAGGGACGCCCCTTCCTTGCGTCGAGTGGCCGTCGGTGTCACCCTTGCGCCCTACTTATGTGCGGCATCGTCGGATACGTCGGTCGAGCGGAAGCGGGCCCCATTCTCCTGGATGGACTCCGAAGGCTGGAATATCGCGGTTACGATTCCGCCGGAGTTGCGATCGTCGATGGCGACCAGATCGCGACGCGCAAATGCGCGGGCCGCATCGCGGGGCTCTCGAAATTGATGGCGGAAGATCCCGCGACCGGCACCTACGGGATCAGTCACACCCGCTGGGCCACTCACGGCAAACCGACCGATCAGAATGCCCATCCGCATTTCGACGAAAGCGGCAAACTCGCCCTCGTTCACAACGGCGTGATCGAAAATTACGCCCAGATTCGCGAGACCCTGCTCCAGGAAGGCGAGCATCATTTCAAATCGGAGACCGACACTGAAGTGCTGGCGCATTTGGTCGGAAAAATTTACGCGGACTCCGCCAAGGGCGTGACCGATCCACAGCGCCACAAGGCGCTCCTCGTGGAAGCGCTCCGCAGCGCCTTGCAGCAGGTCATCGGCACCTACGGCATCGCGATGGTGCATGCCGATATTCCCGATTTCATCGTCGGCGCGCGGCGCGGCAGCCCGCTCGTGCTCGGCGTGGGCAAAGGCGAGAACTTCTTTGCCAGCGACGTGAGCGCCATCGTCGCCCACACCCGCGACGCGGTCTATTTGAAGGACTTCGACATCGCCACGATCACGCGGGACCAATTCGAGATCAGCAGTCTGATCGGCGGCGACAGCGGATTCGAGGTGAGCAAGGTGGAGTTCAGCGAGGACGATGTGAGCAAGGGCGAGTTCCCGCACTACATGCTCAAGGAAATCTACGAGCAGCCCGAGACCCTCCGCGACGCCATGCGCGGCCGTCTTTCTCGCGAGGAAGCCACCGCGAAACTCGGCGGTCTCGAAATGACCAATGCCGAACTGCGCAATGTGGACCGCATCATCCTCACCGGATGCGGCACCGCGTGCCACGCAGCGATGGTCGGCGAATACGCCATCGAATCCCTCGCGCACATCCCGGTGGAGATCGAGTTCGCGAGCGAATTCCGCTACCGGAATCTCCCGATGACGAAGGACACGCTCGTCTTCTGCATCAGCCAGAGCGGCGAGACCGCCGACACCCTGGCCGCCATGCGCGAGAGCCAGCGCAAGGGCCACCGCACTCTCGGCATCTGCAACAACGTCGCCTCGACCATCGCCCGCGAAAACGACGGCGGTGTGTACATGCACGCAGGCCCCGAAATCGGCGTCGCCGCGACGAAGTCCTTCACCTCACAGGCCGCCATCCTCACGCTGCTCGGCCTCATGTTCGGGCGCATCCGCCATCTTTCGCATAGCGAAGGTCTGCACATCATCGACGAACTCGAAGCCATCCCCGACAAGGTCGCGCGCATCCTCGAACAATCCGACCACATCAAGGCCGTCGCCGAAAAGTACGCGCACGCCAAGGCGATGATGTTCCTCGGCCGGCAGTTCAACTACCCGATCGCCATGGAGGGCGCGTTGAAGATGAAAGAAATCAGCTACATCCACGCGAGCGGCCACCCCAGCGCGGAACTGAAGCACGGCGTGATCGCGCTCATCTGCCCCGAAGTGCCGAGCGTCTTCATCGCGCCCGACGACGCCGTCTTCGACAAGAACGTCTCCAACATCGAGGAGGTGAAAGCGCGAAAAGGCCCCGTGATCGCCATCGCCACCGAAGGCTCGAAGAAGATCGAGAAGATCGCCGACGACGTGATCTACATCCCGCGCTGCGCCGACTTCGTGAGCCCCATCCTCACCGCCATTCCGCTGCAGCTCCTCGCCTACCACACCGCCGTCGCCCTCGGCTGCGACGTGGACAAGCCGCGCAATCTCGCCAAGAGCGTGACCGTGGAGTGAGCGAAAGGCGGTCGCCGAGCCGGCCCGCTACTTCCCGCTCACGTCGAAGCACGCGGCTTCCTTGGTGCTGCGAGCGTAGATGCGGCCATTGGCCAGCACGGGCGTGGTCCAGCATTTGCCGTCGAGGATGTCGGCACGGGCGATTTCCTTATATGCATCCGGCTGCGGGTCGATGAGGACGAGCTCGCCGGCGTCGCTCAGGACGAGGAGCTGGTCGCCCGCGAGGATCACATGGCCGGGGCCGAAGCCTTCGCGCTCCCACTTTACCGAACCGTCCTTGATATCCACGCATTTGAGCGGGCCGTTGCCGTATTCCTTGAACTGGAAGAGGCCGTAGAGCATCCCGTCCTTGAGCACCGGAGTGCTCCAGTGATTCGCCAGCGGCTTGTCGCCGCGGATGCGATAGATCTCCGTGGCTTCAAAGCCCGCGCCTTTCTTCGCGATCTTCACCGCTCCGGCGCCGACTCCGTAGCCCGCGGAGCAGTACACGATGTCGCCAGCGACCACCGGCGAAGCCGCGGTGGAGATTTTGAAGTCGAATTTGTAGCGCCAGAGTTCCTTGCCGGTCTTTGGCTCGACGGAGAGCAGGCCGCTCTGGAGGAAGAAGACGATCTGCGGCTGGCCGAGGATCGTCGCCGCGACCGGTGTGGCGTGGGTGATCAGCTCGTCGAAGCCCTTCCACACGACCTTGCCGTCCTTCGGATCGACCGCGAGCAGAGACTCCCCGGGGCCCCCGCCGCCGACATAGAGCAGGCCACCCGCGAAGAGCGGAGACGCGGCGTTCTGCCACTTGATCATGCGGCCTGCGTGTTCCTTCATCAGATCCCGCTTCCACACCACCTTGCCGGTGGCGGCATCGAAGCAGGTGAGCGCAAACTGCGACGACATCACATAGACGCGGTCGCCGACGACGGTCGGTGTGCTGCGCGGGCCGTCGCCGCCATCGTTGCCAGCCGCACCGGCTTTGCCGCCGCCGTCATATTTCGCAAAGGTCAACGGCGCGGCCCAGAGTTCCTTGCCGGTCGCGGCGTCGAGCGCCACGATGCTCTCCTGCTGCGCGCCTTCAAAATCCTTGAGGCTCAGCGTGAAGGCGCGAGTCCCGGCGACGGCGAAGGAGCTGAAGCCCCCTTCGCTCGGCACCTTCCAGACCTGCTTCGGCGCGCCCGACTTCCAGGGCTTGCCGATCTTTTCAGAAGTGACGCCGCTGGTCAGCGGGCCGCGATATTGCGGCCACTCGATGGCATGGACGGTGACGGTGGCGAGGATGCAGGCGGCGAGGATGGTGGTGGGCTTCATGGGTGGCATAGAGAGAGAGGGGTGGCGAAATCAGTGAGCCAGCGCGAGCCGCAGGTCGTCGAAGCGAATCAGCGTGCCGGAGTATGGGCTGCCCCAGATGCCCGCGCGACCGGCCGACGGCTCTTCCTTCACCGGAAAAGTAATGGTCCACGCCTCGGGCTCGGGCATCCCGGCGGGCCACGCCTTGCCTTCGACCACCCAGCCATCGGGCGCCTGCCGCGTCCGGATGCGGAGACTCGTCCACGAGCCATCGTCCCACTCGAAAGGCACGCTGTGCCGGCCTTCGTCGCCCTGGAAAATCTCGAGCGCCTTCTTCGCCGGGCTGAGCTGCAGCCGGTAACCGCCGACGCCGCCGAGGCTCACGCCAAAGGTCGGATACTTGCGCCCCGCCTTCGTGCCGAAAAAGCGCGCGCTCGCGGTGACTCCGGCCTTCTGCGACGGCCCAAAGAGCAGGCCAAAAGAATCCAGCGGATCGCCCGGCAGCTCGAGTACCTTGCCACCCTCCACCTGCTTCACCTTGAAGTCCCCGGCGGTGATCAGCATCCCCTCCGGCTCCTTGTCGATCTCCGCGGACTCGAAGTCATTCTGGTAGATCGGCGCATCGGCAGCGCGGAGCGCGGCGAGCGGGAGCATGGAGGCGAGGAGCAGGCGGAGGGCAGTCATGCGAGTGGTCACGGAATAACGGACGGAGTCGGATGTCCAGACCGTTCCCACCGCGGAGTCTTATTGCGGCTCGCGCATCGTCGATGGCGATAAAGGCTTGTCCGCGGCATTGCGCTCCTTCACCTGCGCCTTGATCGTCGCCCTCGCGATCTTGAGCCGCTCAGGCCAGACGAAAGTCGGCGCCTGCGCGGGATCGTAGCCCGCGAGGTGGCCGATGAGCCGCGTGGCGGGCTTGGTGTATTTGAGTTCGGTGTCGCCGAAGACTTCGCGACAGAGCGCGGCGAGGCGCGGATCGTATTCGAGCAGCTCGGCCCGCGTGTTGACATGGTTGTGCTCGTCGTCGTTCTCCCGGTTGTTGTCGAACCACGACTGCACACCCTCGGCGAAATACTCGTGATGATTCACGCTCGCGTAGGCCGCCTTCCACAGGCCGGCCTTCATCGCCGCGTCGTAGGCTGCCTGGTTCCGCGTGTCGAAAGTCGGGTCCACATTCACCATGCCGCGCAGGTGGATATTGTGCGCGAACTCGTGAATGAGGATGCACTCGGCGGCATACGGATCGCCGGGATAGCCGAGCACATTTTCCTCCGCGCACGAGCAATACGGATCGGTCTCGCTGCCACCCATCCCGCGCGCCCGCGCATCCCGATAATTCTTTGGCGTGAGGTGCGCCCACTCGGGCAGGTCGGTGGTGTATTCGTCGTGCGCCATGATGCACATCCGCGCGCCGCTTTTGATCATCGCCGCGCGCACGTCCGGCCGCGACGCAAGCATGAGGTCCATGAGGTAGGCCGTTTCCTTCAGCGCGTAGGGATTTACCTTCGCGGAGGCGACAATCGGAAAGCCGCCCGCGCTGAGCGACTGCGTGTAAAAAGCCGGCACTCCGCCGAAGCGAAAAGCCTGGACCGGCACTTCGCTCGCGACCGTCGCCTCCGTCTTGCTCTCGCGCCCGACGATGGCGAAGCGATGGCCGATGGTGGTCGTGATGATCGAGTTCCTGCCCGGCTCGACGGGCCCGTTCGACACGCGCCCGGTGTCGCTCTTGAGCCAGAAAATATCGGCAGTCTCGCCGGTGCCATTGAGGATTTGCAGCCGCGGGCGCTCGGCGGCGAATGCGTGGAGCGTGAGGAGGAGCAGGACGAGGAGTGGTTTCATACAATGCCATCGCGAAACGGGTCGGTGGGATCGAAAATCAGCGTCGCCTCCGCGATGATGTGCGCCGTGCCGGTGATCGTCGGCTCGATGATGCCGGCACCGCGGTCGAGCCAGCGCAATGGTAAGCGCCGTAGCGGGGGGCTTCCTGTCGGGATTCGGCATCCGCAAGATCAAGGCGACAGCCGCTCAATCTTCCACGCGCCGTCCGTGAGGCGCGTGTAGCGCAGGCGATCGTGGAGGCGGCTCGGGCGGCCCTGCCAGAATTCGATCGACACGGGCGCGAGGCAGTAGCCGCCCCAGTGCGGCGGGAGGGGGATCTCGGCGTCGCCAAACTTCGCCCTGGCTTGCTCAAACTGGCGCTCGAGTTGCGCGCGATCGGTGAGCACCTCGCTCTGCCGCGATGCCCACGCGCCGAACTGGCTGGCCACGGGGCGCGAATGAAAATACCGCTCGCTCTCCTCGCGACCGACCTGGCTCACGGCGCCGGCTACATTCACCTGCCGCTCCAAGGCGCTCCACCAGAAGGTCAGCGCCCCGCGCGCATTTGCGGCGAGATGCCGCGCCTTGGCGCCTTCGTAGTTGGTGAAAAAGACGAACCCGCGCTCATCGCACACTTTCAAGAGGACCGTGCGCGACCACGGCTGGCCGGCAGGGTCCACCGTGGCGAGGGTCATGCCGTTGGGTTCGAGGAGTTCGGCGCGCACGGCATCGTCGAGCCACGCGTTGAACTGGCGGAGGGGATCGGGATCGAGCTCCGCCCGCTGGAGAGAGCGGCAGGCATAGTCCTGCCGGAGGGCGGCGAGCTGGGCGGCGGTTAGCATTTGGGATCTAGCATTTGGAAGTGTGGCGCCGCCGCGCAGCGGTGGCTCTG
>JBGSYE010000116.1:0-2787 GCA_041751075.1 Chthoniobacteraceae bacterium | reverse complement strand
GATCCACCCTCAGCCCCGCAGCGCGCGAGGGTCTGCTCGAGCGCGGTGAGATCATTCGCCACAAAGTACCAACCCGCGTGGAAGCTGCCCGCGAGCAACTGCTCCTCGGAGGCATACGTCTCGATCTCCCAATCCGGGCGGCGGAGCAGCTCGGCCCTGCCCGCCGGCCACCTCTTTCTCCAGGCCGCCCAAGGCTCGGCGACGAGCGCCGCGACCTCACTCTTCCGTCCGGAAAAATTCAACCCGGCGACGAACTTCGGCGTCGGCCCATCGACCGCCACGACGGCGAGGAACGCTTCGCGCAGGCCGATGCGCCGCAGCCGCTGCCAGTGCTCCTGAGCGCGCAGCAGCAGCGGCATCTTCTCCAGCGGCTGCGCAAAGAAGGCCTGCATCTCGGGCTCATTCCAGAGTTGCGCTAGTGCGGTCGCGGGCCAGCGCTGCGCGCTGCGCCGCAGGTCAGGGAGCTGGGCGAAGAGGATCGACTCCGGCGGGGCGATCTCCATCGCTCGCGCGCGATACGGCTCTTCGTGCCAGAGGTAGGCGAATCCAGCGAGAATCACCGCGGCGAGCGCGACGGAGGCCGGAACGAACTTCTTCATGGAAGGACACGATGGTGCATGCGCGGACGCGTGGGAAGCAGGCAGTCGTCATACCCTCAAGAGTCCACGCCTGGCGCGCGGCGAGAGGCCAGCGGCCTGGGGCACAGCGCGTCAGGCGAGCACGCCCTTGATCACCTGTCCATGCACGTCCGTGAGCCGGAAATCGCGGCCGCCGAAACGATACGTGAGCTTTTCGTGATCGATGCCGAGCAGGTGCAGCACGGTGGCGTAGAGATCGTAGAAGGTGGCGACTTCCTCGACGGCGTAGTAGCCGAGTTCGTCCGTGGCGCCGACGATCGCGCCGCCGCGCACGCCGCCGCCGGCGAGCCACACGCTGAAGCCGGTGGGATTGTGGTCGCGCCCGTCGCTGCCCTGCGAGAAGGGCGTGCGGCCAAACTCGCCGGACCAGAGCACGAGCGTGTCGTCGAAAAGCCCGCGCGCTTTCAGATCGGTGATGAGCGCGGCGATGGGTTGATCCACCTGCTGCGCCATGTCGCCGTGACCTTCCTCCAGTTTTCCGTGCTGATCCCACGGGTTCGCCGCCTGCCCGCCGCCAGCCTTCTGAGGCATGCAGCTCAGCTCGACGAAGCGCACGCCCTTCTCGATGAGCCGCCGAGCGACGAGCGCCTGCCGGCCATAGGCGGCGGTCTGGGAGTTCTTCGAGTCGAGGCCGTAGAGGCGCTTCGTCGCCTCGGTCTCACCCGCGATGTCGCAGAGCTCCGGCACGGCGGTCTGCATGCGATAGGCAGTTTCGTAGTTGCGGATCGCCGCCTCGACCTGCGGCTCCGCGGCTTCGCGGAGGAAGGTCTCGTCGAGCCCGCGCACGAAACTGAGCCGCTTCCGCTGGAGCGCATCGCTCTCGCGCGGCTGGATATTCGCCAGTGCCTCCGCCGCATCCGCGCGCAGAAAGGACGCCTGATGCTGCCCCGGCAAATAGCCGCTCGAATACACACCCACACCGCCGTGCGGCGCCGCGGCATTCCCGCTCTGGAGCACGATGAAGCCGGGCAGATCCTGATTCTCCGTGCCCAGTCCGTAGCTCACCCACGCGCCCGCGCTCGGGTGGCCCATGAATGGGAAGCCGGTGTGCGCAAAGTAATTTCCCTGCGCGTGTTCGTTCACCTTGCTCGTCATCGAGCGGATCACCGCGAGGCTGTCGGCGTGCTGCGCGATGTGTGGAAAGAGGTCGCTGATCGGCATCCCGCACTGCCCGCGATTTTTAAACTCCCACGGCGAGGCCATGATGTTGCCGTTGTTATTGAACATCGTGGGCCGCACCGGCACCGGCATTGGCTGGCCGTGGCGCTTCGCGAGCTCCGGCTTCGGGTCAAAGGAGTCCACATGGGAGACGCCGCCCGACATGTAGCAAAAGATCACGCGCTTCGCCTTCGGCGTGAAGTGCGGCCCCGGCGGCTTCCCATCCGCCGCGAGCGCGCCGAAGCTTTTGTCCGAAAGCAGCCCGGCCAGGGCGAGCCCACCGAAGCCGAGCGAGCACTGGCGCAGCATGGTGCGGCGGGTGAGGGAATGACATGGCGGCTTCATAGAAATGTCGGAGTCATTGGCCATAACCCTGCGCTCATGCTTGATCCAAGGGATTCTTTCGGCGCGGACTCCCGCGCGCAGTGCTCACCGGGGCACGTCCAGATAGACGAGATTTTCGGCGGCGGTCGCGCGCTTTCGCGCATCGGGAATTCGACGCACGTATTCGGCCACTTCTTCCCTGGAGAGATCATCAGGCCGTCTCCGAGACGCGTTCCAAATAATCGTAGTAACCGCGCAGGATGATCTCCATGCGCAGCCGGGAAAGCTTTCGGTATCGCGCGGGATCCGTCATCGCGAGCTGCGCCGGCACGTCGCCCACCACGGTGCGGGCGATCTCCCGCAGAACGGCCCGGGCCTCTGGCGTGCGCGCCTTGATGAGCGCGGCGATCCCAGTCCCGCTCTGCGCGACTTCCGACTCCATGGCTGCGAGCGCGCGGATTTCCGCTTCTCGGGGATGGAGAGTTTCGACGGGCGGCATATGGTGTGGCCGCAGTAATCAGCAGAGCCGGAGCCCCGCCGCAAGCGCCGAGGTGATTCCGCCGTCACCGCACATAGATGAACTCCTTCAGATTGAAGAGCGAGTGCGCGAAGTCCTGCCACACGAGGACGGAGGTCAGCAGCGCGTCCGGTTTCTCGCCGCGATCGG
>JBGSYE010000115.1:0-5957 GCA_041751075.1 Chthoniobacteraceae bacterium | reverse complement strand
CGCCCGCGTGAGGCCGATCGAAGCGCGCACATCCCGTCCAGCGCGGGACAGAGCCGCCGTTACATCTCGTTCACGCTCGCACCCCGCTCCCGCGCCGCCTGGTAATGTGCCGCCACTGGCGGAAAATCCTCCGACGGGTGGATGTCGATGAAGAGAGGAAACGCAAAATCGCCGCCGCGCGTGGCGATCATGTCGTCGATCGCCATTTGCGCGGCGCGCCCGACATCGCCCTCGCCCGCCACGCGCACGGCGAGCTGCTGATCCACTCCAGCGGGATCGGTGAGGCGGATGATGAAGTCTTTCACAACCATTGATCGCGGCTCGCCGCTCGGTTGGCTGCACGCAGCGGGTCTTCCCGCGGAACTGGACATCCACCCGCCCAGCGTTTCACGTCAACTTCATGAATTTGCTTTCCCCGCATCCTTTCTGGCCGCTGAAAAATGGGCTGCTCGCCGTCTATCCTTCGCCAGACTGGAAGCCTGCGCTACCACAACACAACCAGCCGGGGCTTTGCGCCGATTGAGGGGAAAGAACGATGTATCCAGCGCAGCCTAAATCGCTTTCCGCACCACGCTCCGTCGATGCCAGGACGGGGGGCCTGCGCTGCGTGCGGCTGGCGCAGGCCGGAGGCTCTGGCGGCTCGCAACGCGCCTCGCCGCCCATCCGTAAAGGCCATGCCCGCCGCCGCGACTGAACTCGACATCGAAGGACGCAAAGTGCGCGTCACGAATCTCGCCAAGGTGCTTTACCCCGCGAGCGGCTTTACCAAGGCGCAGGTCATCGACTACTACGCGCGAATCGCCGACGTGCTGCTCCCGCATTTGCGCAGACGTCCAGTCACGCTCAAGCGCTCTCCGGACGGTGTGGACGGAGAGTTTTTCTACGAAAAGAACGCGCCCGCACACCGCCCGCCGTGGCTGAAAACCGCTCCGGTGTGGAGCGACACGCGCGGCGGTGAGATCGACTACTGCGTGCTGGGCGATCAAGCCTCGCTCGTCTGGGCAGCGAATCTGGCGAGCCTCGAACTCCACCCGTTCCTGCACCGCGCTCCGCGTCTCACGCGCCCGGAGAGTGTCGTCTTCGACCTCGATCCCGGACCTCCCGCGACCATCGTCGAATGCGGCACGGTCGCCCTCGCCCTGCGCAAAGTCCTCGCCGCACACGGTCTCGATTGCTGCGCAAAAACATCCGGCTCGAAGGGTCTGCAAGTCTTCGTCCCGCTGAACACCGCCGTGACCTACGAAAAGACCAAACCCTTTGCGCGACGCGTCGCCGAGCGCATGCGAGAGAGCGCTCCGCAGATGATCGTCACGCAAATGCGCCGCGCGTTGCGTCCGGGGAAAGTCTTCATCGACTGGAGCCAGAACGACCCGCACAAAACCACCGTCAGCGTCTATTCCCTCCGCGCCCGACCGCGCCCGACCGTCTCGACACCCGTCACCTGGGCCGAGGTCCGGAAATGTGTCCGCTCGCGCGATGACGAAATGCTGGTCTTCGATTCCGCGATGGTGTTGCGGCGGGTGAAAAGGCGTGGCGACCTTTTTGCACCGATGCTCACGCTGCACCAGCGGTTGCCGAAAAACCTGTAAGCGCGATCAAGTTTCGCGGACGACTTTTCGCGCTGGCTTGTCATCGCGCAGGGCGATGAAGGACGGCTGGCGGAGGACGTTGTCTTCGGTCCACTCGGCGAAGCGGACTTGGGCGATGAGGCGGGGCTTCACCCAGGTGCAGCGCGCAAGTTCGGCGCGGGTGAAATGCGCGCCCCAGCGGGATCGGCCGGTGGGCAGGGAATCGAAGGGACAGGTGGGCGCGCGATGGCGGAGCATTTGCCGATGCAAAGTGGCGAGGGTGGCGTCGCCGAAGCCGGTGCCGACCTTTCCGGCGTAGATGAGTTTCCCGCCGCGATAGTGCCCGACGAGCAACGCGCCGAAGTGCGGGCGCGTGCCTTTGGGAGCGGTGAAGCCGCCGATGACGAACTCCTGCTCCCGCAGGCATTTCACTTTCACCCAGGCCCCGCTGCGGCGGCCGGGCTCGTAGAGCGAGTCGCGGCGTTTGGCGATCACGCCTTCAAGACCGCGTTTGCAGATTTCAGCGAGGATGCCTTCGCGCGAACCGGCAAGACCGGTCGAAAGATGGAGCACGTCGGATTTCGTCGGGAGGATCGCGGCGAGGCGGGCGCGGCGGTCTTCGAGCGAGTGCTTGCGAAGATCGTTGCCGTCGAGTTCGAGCAGGTCGAAGAGGAAGGCCCGCACGGGAGTGGTGTCGTCGGCGTTCTGGATGAGTTGGAAACGCGGGCGGCCTTCCTCGTCGGGCACGATCACTTCGCCATCGACGAGCGCAGACTTCGCTTTCAGGCCGAGCAGCGCGGTGGCGACGCCCGGGAATCGCGCGGTGAAATCATTCCGCGTGCGCGACCAGAGGCGCGTCTCGCGTCCCGCCCTGGCGCCGAGGAAGCGGTAGCCGTCGAATTTCAACTCGTAGAGCCACTCCTTGCCTGCGGGCAGCAGCGTCGCCGGTTTCGCTTTCATCGGCTCGACAAAGGCGGGCATCGGGGGCGCGGTGGCGATCTCGTCGAGCGTGCGACCCGATGCGACCGAGCGCTCCCACGCGCGCCGCCCGGGCTTGAGCGTGTCGCCGACTTTGAGCAGGAGCCATTGATCCTCCTCGCCTCTCCAGCGGATCAACGCCCATTCGCCGCGGAGTTTTTCGCCTTCGAGGAAAAGGTGCAGTTTCCCCTCGCGCAGCGCGGTGGCGGGATCGTCGCCGCCGACGCGGAAGGTGCCGCGATCCCACAGCAGCACGGTGCCGCCACCGTATTCCCCTTTCGGGATCCTGCCCTCGAAGCCGCCGTAATCCAGCGGGTGATCCTCGACCATCACGGCGAGATGACGCTGCCCTGCGGTCGTGGGGATGCCCTTCGGCACGGCCCACGACTTGAGCACGCCGCCGATCTCCAGGCGGAAATCGAAGTGCAGCCGCGAGGCGTCGTGTTTTTGCACGACGAATCGCCCTGAAGCTCGATCGTCCGCACGGCCCCGCGGCTCGGCGGTGCGGGCAAAATCTCGCTTCGCGCGATAGCGGGCCAGTGGATCAGGCCGCTTTGCGACGCGCCTTTTGGCGGGGCGCTTTTTTGGAGCGACTGCTGCCATGTTCTTGAATGCTCTTTTGCAGAATGGCCACAAGGTCGATGACGTTGGTGGCCTTCGCGCCTTTGGTCTTTTTCGGCTTCGGCGCTTCCTTGCCGCCGGCGGCGACTTTCTCCTCGATCACTTCCAGGAGGGCGTCCTTGTACTCGTCCTTGTATTTCTCCGCGTCCCATTGGCCCGTCATGCTCTCGACGAGCTGCCTGGCCATGTCGGATTCCTTTTTGGCCAGCTTGGTCTCGCGGGGGAGATGCAGCTCCCCTGAGTCGATGATCTCCTCGGCGAAATGCATGAGTTCGAGCACCAGAACCTCGCCTTGTGGCTTCACTGCAGCGAGATGCTGGCGCGTCTTGATCACGACCTTTGCGATCCCGACTTTCTTCGTCCCACGCAGGACTTCTCGCAGAAGATTGTATGCCTTGTCGCCGCCCTTGCCCGGCTCCATGTAATACGGCTTCGCGAAAAACATCGGGTCGATGTCCTCGACCTCCACGAACTCCTGGATGTCCACGGTCTGCGTCGCTTCCACATCCACTCGGGAGAAGTCGTCGTCGTTCAGTACGACAAATCTCCCTTTCTCGTATTGGTAGCCACGCACGATCTCCTCCCATGCGACCTCCTTCCCGTCCGCCTCGGCGACGCGTTTGTTATTGATCGGACTCAGGTCGCTCTTCCGGAGAAAGTGAAAGCGCAACTCCTCACGTCGCGTCGCCGGGTAGAGCGTGATCGGGATATTGACCAATCCGAAGCTGATCGCGCCTTTCCAGATCGATCTCATAATCCGCGGCTCAAGAGAAAAGCCGGCGGACACCGCGCGCCGCGTCGCGCCAGCCGCGTTCGAGCAGGGCTTCACCGGTGTGGAGGCCGTCGCGCAAGACGTCGGCACTCCCGGCCGCGTAAGCGCTTGCCTTGCGCAACGCGGGGCGTGCGGTCTCGCGCAAGCGATCTTCGAGATCCTCGATGAGATGCGCGAGGCGCTCGGTGCGCGACGGCGCCGGACGCAGCGCGCGTACGATCAAGCCGATCGCGATGCCCGTGCCGATGGCGCAGAGCAGCGCGTTGGTCCAGTCGCCACAGGGCCGCTCCTGCATCTCGATGCGCGGATCGGCGCTGGCGATGGTCTCTTCGTCGAGGGTGGTTTCATTCATGGCCGGGAGCAGTTGAGGTTTGCGTGCGGCAATACTCGCAGGCTTTGAGCACGCCGAGGAAAAGCAGGGCGGGCCGCACAAAGGAGAAGGCGACGCCCACGAGAGCGGCGGCGATCGCGCCGAGAGGGAGAAGATTGAGCAGGAAACCCGCGCCAAATGCCGAGGCTATCGCGGTCGTCGGTTCGCGGCGCGCGAAGTCGTCGGCTCGCACCATGAGATCGTCGAGCTTCGGTGGAGTGGTTTGAGGTCGTTTGGCCATAGTGAAACCTTCATCGCTGTCGAGGCGGTCGGTGCGTGTATCGGATTCGTCGGAACTTTGGGCGGGATTGGACCACCCCGACTCGCAATTCAGGGGGAAATCTTCCGGCGCGGCGCATCCACTCGCGAGGCGCACTGCGAACCCCAGGAAATGAAACCCCCTCGCCGGCGCTCTGCCGCTTGATTCCCATGAAGCAACGCACACTGCTCATCGTCGATGCGAATGCGGAAGATCGCGCCGTCGTCGCCCGCCACCTTCGTTGCGACACCAGCTTCGAGTATCGAGTTCTTGAGGCTGGGAGCATTGTCGATGGCCTCGCGCATCTTGCCGAGACCGCGCCGGATTGCGTGGTTCTCGGCGACCGGCTCACGGATGGGGACGCCCTCGACTTCCTCCACGCCATCCGGCGCGAAGATGCGCGCAAGCCCCTGCCCACCGTCATATTCACCGGGACCGGCAATCACCAGCAGGCCGTCGAACTCATGAAAGCGGGCGCGCAGGACTATCTGGTCAAAAGCGATCCCGCGGCCGATGCCATCCGGCTCGCGGTGAACAACGCGATCTACAAAGTGCAAACCGAGCGGCAGATCGAACGTCTCTACGAAGAAGCCCGCGCGGGGAATGCAGCCAAGGACGACTTCCTCGCCATGCTCAGCCATGAACTGCGCACGCCGCTCACGCCCGTGCTCGCGCTGGTCTCGTCCACTATTCGCGATCCGACCCTCGCGCCGGATGTGCGTGAGACCTTCGCCATGATCCAGCGCAACGTGGAACTCGAAGCGCGCCTCATCGACGATCTGCTCGACCTCACGCAGATCGCCAGCGGGCGGCTCAAGGTCGAGCGCACGCCCGTGGACGTGCATCGCTGCATCGAGGCCGCGCTCGACATCTGCCACGTCGGCTTCGACGAGAAACGCATCACCGTCCGCACCGAACTCGCCGCGGCACGGTCCGTCGTGCTCGGAGATTTTGCGCGGCTCAATCAAGTGCTGTGGAACCTGCTCAAGAACGCCGTGAAATTCACCGGCGCATACGGACATGTGACCATCGTCACGAGTAATGAGGCGGAGACCCTGGACATCGAGATTCGCGACGATGGCATGGGCATCGACCCCGCGCGCCTCGCAAATGTCTTCGGCGCGTTCAGCCCCATCCGCCCGCAACCGACCTCGACCGGCGTGGGCCTCGGGCTGGCCATCACCCGGGCCATCATCGAAGGACACGGCGGCGCCATTCGCGCCGAGAGCGATGGCCAGGGCCACGGCGCCGTTTTCCATATCTCACTGCCTCTCACCACCGCCGCACTTCCTGCAAGCGAAGCGCGCACGCCGCCCCCGGGCACGGCGGTCCGCGGCAAGACCATCCTCGTCGTCGAAGATCACGAAGACACGCGGCGCGCGCTCTCCC
>JBGSYE010000114.1:0-2880 GCA_041751075.1 Chthoniobacteraceae bacterium | reverse complement strand
CGCGAAAAAATGAGCGCCGCCTGCGCCGCCGCCGGCATCGAGCTCCTTATCGCCGCGCCCGCGCTGAGTACCGACAACGCCGCGATGATCGGCTACGTCGCGGCGCTCAAATTTGCCCGCGGCGAGACTTCTCTGCTCACTGCCGACATCGATCCGAATCTGCGGCTGATTTGACCAAGAAGCGAAACTCGCCGTCTGCGCGGTCAATAATCTCGTGCGAGGAGGTGGTCGGCAAAGGCGCGGAGGATGGCGGCGTTTTTACCAAAAGGTTTTAGTGCGGCGTGCGCGGCGGCGGTGAGGCGGTGGGCTTCGCTGCGGGAGCGGGCGAGGCCGAAGCTGGCGGGATAAGTGGCCTTGGTCGCGGCGACGTCTTTTCCGGCAGTCTTGCCGAGCTTTTCCGTGGTCTGCGTCACGTCGAGGATGTCGTCGATGACTTGAAAGGCGAGACCCAGCGCCTGGCCGAAATCCGTGAGGCTCGCGAGCCGCGCAGGCGTCGCATTCGCACTCATCGCGCCGAGGCGGATGCTCGCGGTGAGGAGCGCCGCGGTCTTGCAGCGGTGGATGTAGCGCAGTTCGGCGCCGGTGTGCTCTCTCCCCTCGCCTTCCAAATCCGCGACCTGGCCACCGATGAGCCACTGGCTCCCGGAGGCCGTCGCCAGTTCCCGGATCAGCGAGGCGGTCGGATAGCGGGCGGTCGCATTTGCCTGCGCGAGGATTTCAAACGCGATGGTCAGCAACCCGTCGCCCGCGAGCACCGCGACACCCTCGCCGAAGACCTTGTGCGAAGTGGGTCGCCCGCGCCGGAGATCGTCGTCGTCCATGCACGGCAGATCGTCGTGAATGAGCGAATAGGTGTGGATGCACTCGACCGCACAGGCTGCCGGCAAAGCCTCGGCGACTTCGCCACCGCAGGCTTCCGCAGCGGCCAGCGTGAGCACGGGGCGCAGCCGCTTTCCCCCGGCAAAAAGGCTGTAGCGCATCGCCCTGTGAATCGTCGCCGGCTTCACCGACGCCCGCGGCAGGAAGCGGTCGAGAGCGCGATCCACCAGGGCCCTGGGAGCGGAAAGATACTGCGGGAGTTCCATGCGCCGCGGACAGTGCCGGAGCCGGCGCGGAGAGTGAAAGTGGAAAGTGCGCGCGCCTCAGCGGCGGATGCGCAGCCGCTTCCGGCTCGCGGCGATGTCTCGCAGGAGCGGCAGCACGGCGAGGTCTTTGGGACGTCCCGCGGCCGTCTTGCTGCGAATGATCCGCTCCAGCGGCAGGACGCGCACGGTCTGGCCGTGCCCCTTCATCGAGTTCCCTATGAAGAGAAGCCGTATTTTTCCCTCTCGGAGGGTGTCGATAAGCCGTGCGAGCGGAGGAAGTTCTCGTGCAGTTCCCACCGCTCCTCCGGCGTCGCCGCCAGGCTGAACGCGTAGAGATACCTTTCGTGTTCGCTCAGGTGCGGGAGGAAGCGCAACTTTTCCGCGTAGGCGTGGACTCGGGCGAGGCGTCGGCTTTTTTTTCCACAGCGGGAGATCGGCAGCAATCGCCCGGCCCGGCAAGGCGCTCCCGCGACTGGCGGCGAATTGTCACCGTCTCATCCGTTGACGGGCCAGAAGTGCGCCCCCATAGTCCCGCCCCTTTTTGAAACCCGACCAAGACACGGACCACATGGAACACATTCGCAACATCGCCATCATCGCGCACGTCGATCATGGCAAGACCACCCTCGTCGATCAGCTCCTGAAGCAGGCCGGAACCTTCCGCGCCAACGAGGCGAAGTCTTCCGAAATCCGCATAATGGATTCCATGGATCTCGAGCGGGAAAAGGGCATCACCATCCGGGCCAAGAACGCCGCCTTCAAATACCACGACTACCACGTGAACATCGTGGACACCCCCGGCCACGCCGACTTCGGCGGCGAGGTGGAGCGCATCATGAAGATGATCGACGGCGTGCTGCTCGTCGTCGATGCGCACGATGGACCGCAGGCGCAGACGAAGTTCGTGCTCCGCAAGGCGCTGGAGAATGGCGCCAAGCCGATCGTGGTCATCAACAAGATCGACCGCGAAAACGCACGCCCGCACAAGGTCCTCGACATGATCTTCGACCTCTTCGTCGAACTGAACGCCTCCGACCTGCAGCTCGATTTCCCGGTCATCTACGCCTCCGCCAAGGCTGGCTACGCGATGAAGGAAATCCACGAGAGCAGCACTACGATGGATCCGCTCTACCAGGCCATCATCAAACACATCCCACCGCCGCCCACGAGCGACGTGAGCTATTTCCAATTCCTCATCTCGAATCTCGACTACTCCGACTACCTCGGGCGCATCGCCTACGGGCGCATCGTCAGCGGTCGTGTGAAAGTCGGCGATACCGTCGTCCGTATCGGCAAGGAGAACCGCCGCGAGCGCGCGAACATCACGGCCATCTTCACCCACGTCGGCCTGGCCAAAGTCGAGACGCAGCACGCGAGCGCGGGAGACATCGTCGGTCTATGCGGGTTTGAAGACGCCTTCATCGGCGAGACCATCACCGATACCGAAGAGCGCCTGCCGCTGCACTTCGTGGACATCGACCCGCCGACGATCACGATGAAGATGTGCATCAACGACGGCCCGCTGGCCGGTCGCGAAGGCAAACTGCTCACCGCCCGCCAGGTCCGGGAACGCCTCGTCCGCGAGACGCGCACGAACGTCTCCGTATTCTTCGCCGACACCGACGTCGCCGGTCACTTTGAACTCAAGGCGCGTGGCGAAATGCAGGTCGCGATCCTCGTCGAGCAGATGCGCCGCGAAGGCTTCGAGATTCTGGTCTCGCGCCCCGAGGTCATCTTCAAGCGCGACGAAGAAGGCACGCTGCTCGAACCTTACGAGACGCTCTACGTCGAAGTG
>JBGSYE010000113.1:0-6801 GCA_041751075.1 Chthoniobacteraceae bacterium | reverse complement strand
CGACGCCGGCGGCGACACCGGCGCCGGAGCCCACTCCTCCGCCCGCGCCGACCCCGCCGCCTCCGCCGTACGTGCCGGCGAAGCGGCTCGAGCTCGGCAAGATTTTCAACGGCATGCAGTACAAGGTGCGCTTTGAGACTGAGCGCGGCGGCACGGCCGCCACCGAGCGCGAAGATCCCGGCAGCTACACCGCCGAACTCACCGTGAAGGTGAAGGTGCCGAAGCCGCATCGGTCGCTGGAGGAGCTCTCGAAGCTGAATGGCCAGCTAGGCACGGTGCTCCCGGCGCTGCCCGCGATGCTGGAAAAGGCGAACGTTTCACCGACCTTCGAAGATCTCTACCGGCGCAAATGCGCGCAGCTCCAGGCGAGTCTGAACCGCCTCGACGTCGTCCTTTCGCGCCACAATTTCTTCGACTGCGAGACCATCCTCGAGATGCAGCATCCGGAGACGAAGCGCCGCGCCATCCTTATCCAGTCGGACATGGACACCGACACCGACGGCACCGATCCCGATCGCGTGCCGGTCGTCGAGCCGGGCTCGATGACTTTCCAGCCAATGACGAGCTACGGCTGGCCGCGGAAAGGCACGGCGATCAACTCCTTCGTCCCGCCGCTCGAAGCGAAGATCAGAGAGTACGACCTCGAGATGGCGCTGCCCGCCACCAGCGCTGCGCGGAAATCCTTCCTGCGATCCGAGCGCAACTATGCCCGCACTCAAATCGCGGACATGAAGGCGAGGAGCTATCTCGTCGCGAAGCTCGACCCATTCATCGTGCTGCCGACGCAGATGGTCATAAAGTCCGGCCCCTTCGCTCCGCTTATCGGCGACTATTGCGTCGTCATTTACGGCGGCACGGCCTATCCCGCCATCGTCGGCGACGCGGGACCGACCACAAAGATGGGCGAGGGTTCGCTCCGGCTCTGCCAGCAGATCGACCCGAAGGCCAGCGGCAGCCAGCGTGCGGTGAGCGATCTCAAGGTGACCTACATCATCTTTCCTGGTTCTCGGGAGCGCCCCTTCCAGTCGCCTGACTATGAGAAGTGGAACGCACGCTGCGAGGCGCTGCTCGCGGAGATCGGCGGGTTCGGGGGGAAGGTCTTCAAGTGGGAGGATCTCCTGAAGCCAAAGCCACCGGCGGCGACCCCGCCACCTGCGACATCAGTTCCGGCGTTACCGATGCCTGCTCCAGCCACTCCTGCGCCTGAGACGAATGCCGTACCTGCCAGCAAGCCGGCACCGGCAAGTCCAGCGGCGGC
Source organism: Chthoniobacteraceae bacterium (assembly GCA_041751075.1). Classification (GTDB taxonomy): domain Bacteria; phylum Verrucomicrobiota; class Verrucomicrobiia; order Chthoniobacterales; family Chthoniobacteraceae; genus JANNXQ01. The sequence goes on along the minus strand of JBGSYE010000113.1, from coordinate 5,543 downwards.
CGCGAGCAAGTCTGCGCTGGCGCAGTAATACGGTTGAGTTGCATGAATGCGGCGCGAACGCCAACGGCGTTTCACCCCATCACCCCATCCCCATGCACCGCCTCTATAGTCTCGCCTTCCTCACTCTCGCGACCTCGCTCCACGCGGCGGAGCCGACAGTGGCGTTCCGCATCCAACTCGACACCGTGAGCCGCGGCTACGACGGCAAGACGTGCTGGGTGCACCCTCGCGCCGGCGCGATTCCGGGGCCGGTGCCCAGCGTGGTGCTCACCATGCAAAAGCTGCTGCTCACCGGCAGCGACGTGTTTTTCGCCCTCAATGAAATGCGCACCGACGATCTCGGCAAGACGTGGCGCGGTCCGACCGAACACGCCGGCACCCTCGGCCGGCGCGACGAACCCGGCGGCGTCATCGTGGCCGCGTGCGACTTCACGCCCAAGTGGCATGTCGCATCCGGCAAGCTCCTCGGCATCGGCCACACCGTGCGTTACCGCGGCGATCGCGTGATCGCCGACCGCGACCGTGAGACGGCGTGGTCGATCTACGATGCGCAGTCGCGCACATGGACGCCGTGGACCGCGCTCGAGATGCCGGACCGCGTGAGATTTAAAAACGCCGGCGCGGGCTCGGTGCAGCGCGTCGATCTCCCCGGCGGCGACATCCTCCTGCCGATCTATTTCAAGAGCAAAGAGCAGAAGACCTACCGCACCACCGTGCTGCGCTGCGGGTTCGACGGCGCGAAGCTGAGCTATCGCGAGCACGGCGACGAGATGACGGTGGACATCGGGCGCGGCCTCTATGAGCCCTCGCTCACGCGCTTCGCAGGCCGCTTCTACCTCACGCTCCGCAACGACGCTGCCGGATATGTGGCTGTGAGCGAAGACGGACTCCATTTTTCCGAACCGCGCAAGTGGCTCTGGGACGACGGCGCCGAGCTCGGCAATTACAACACCCAGCAGCACTGGGTCACGCACCGCGACGGGCTCTGCCTCGTCTATACCCGCACGGGTGCGGACAATGACCACGTCTTCCGCCACCGCGCCCCGCTTTTCATCGCGCAGGTGGACCGGGAAAAATTGCGCGTCATCCGCCGCACCGAGCGGATGCTGGTGCCCGAACGCGGGGCGCGTCTCGGGAATTTCGGCGTCACCGCGGTGAGCGAAAATGAGACATGGGTCACGGTCGCCGAATGGATGCAAACCTGGGGCCCAAACATCGTCATCCCGCCCGACAACTCCGACGGCGCCGACAATAGCGTCCATGCCGCGCGCATCTTCTGGGAAAAGCCGAGTGACACTTGGAATGCGCAGTAATGAGGATTCCCGGACCTCACCGCCGCCTCCCACCCCTTTCGTTAAGGATATATTTTACTCGCGGCGTTTTGCAGGATGGTCGGGCCGTCGGGCTCACGACGCAGGACGACGGTTCCACGGCGGTTCAGTCCGCGATCGTGAACGACGGCGAATAGCCCTCGTAATTAAACAACTGTCCGTCCCCCCTTTTCCAAATTCCACGATGGACCAGGCGATAGGTTCCATTGGTGACGTCCGTGCCCCTCACACACCAGGCAACGGTGCACTTTGAGTCGGCCGACCCGCTTCGCTCCCACTGGAAGGTCGTGTCCCAATCGGCGTCCGTGCGAAACCTTTCCCAAGTCGTGGGGCCGGTGCCTCGTTGCACTTCCATGAACGACGGCACGGTCAGGCTGCCGTTATTGTTCAAAGTGCGGTTGTTCTTATTTCCGAAAACGTTTTTCGGGTGACCGCCCCAGAAGGTCGCGGAAACCGTCTCGCCCCGGCGGAAGACGCGCTCGCTGGCCGGTTTCGACCAAACCGTCGAGGCATCCAGGACCAAGTCACCAAAATTCACCGCGGCCAGCAGCGGATCCTCAAGCACGCAGGCCGTATGCTCCGTGATCAAGGAACCCGTTCGCCTATATCCAGCGGGAACCCTCCAGCAAAAATTGGATAAGCTGTCAAAGGTCAGGCCAGGGGGACAGCTGGCTCCGTTGGGCGGTCCGACGGCAATCGCTCGCGTGTACAACTGCGCCGTCTGCCCACTGGGGATGTTGTCGAAGACCGGGTCGTGATAGTTCACCACATCATCGCCCAGGAACAAGGCGCCTTGCGCGAGGTTATTCTCGCTCGTCACGGGAGGGGACAGCGTGGAGGGAGTGGTTCCATCGACCAGCGCGTGAGCGAGGTCGGCGAACCTGGTCTGATAAGCCGCGAGCGTGAAGGCTCCATACTGGGTGGACGCGGCCTCGTAACTTTGGCCGGCAAACCCCTCCGGCTTGGAATCGATGTGGAGATACTCTTCATAGGTCGTCACGTAACCCGAGTAGTCGTTGGACAAGCCCGCGACGATGGTCTGGGTGCCGGGAGGAAGGATCGCCTCGACGGTTTTGCGCAGACGCCATCCGGCCATGCTGGTGAACTCCGCGGGGACGGCCAGGATGGCGAGATTGCCGATGCGCAGGATCGAAATGGGCAGGACCGTGGGCGCAACCGTCACCCCGATGTAGCCGGTGCCTGCGGATCGCGACATGTCGATCATCACATCCTTCGGATAATGTCGGAGCCCGAAGGGAACTAAATCTCCAGCGGTCACGAAAGCAGGTTTGATGAGAGAGGCGGCATTGATCACTCCCTGGCTGAGCCCCGGGCCATCGAGCGTCCCGGCCAGTTGATTGACGCCATTGGCGCCAAGGAAAGTAATCGGAATCGGCAGGGGTTCGCTCAGCGTAAAGCCCACCCCTGGGACATTGTAAGGGTACAGAGTCGTAGGGAGCACCGGGATTTGAGCGAAACTCAGATACATGTACTTATAGTCCACGGGGCCGGACACGGCGGAAGTCGGGCCGTTGAAGAGTTCCCTGGCCTTTTCGTATTGGCGCGTGGCGATCGTCGTGACGCGGAGCGTGTCATTCGTGTTATTCGCAGGCCACATCTTGTCTACCCCCGCGGGCCAGGCGTTCTTGTTGGTCCAAAGGTTGGCCGTGATGTCCCCCTCATTCGAGTTGGCAAAACCGGCGACGAATTCCCCCGTCCGGCCTGGGCGGAAGTGCCCTGGGAGGGAAGTCCCCTTCTCGCTTTCAAAGAGGTAGGAGGCCAGGCCCTTGTTGTCGCCGGTCAGCAGCCGGTTCTTCTGAGAGAAGGAAACTGGGTGGACTGGAAACCAGTTCAACACTCCGATCTCCTTGCCGCCCGCCTCATCAAACCGCAGGCAGAGCATCTCGGTATCCCGGTCGTCTGGAGCGAAGGGATTGGAGAGATTCGGATTGGTGATTTCGGGGTTCAGCCGGAACCTCGTCCGCGCCCGGCTCTCGCTGGCGTTCGAGAGTCTCCCCTTGCTCATCCTGATCCGGCCTGGAGCCAGCTTGTCGTGCGCCCGCTTGATGGCCGTGTAGATCCCAAGCACCTGCGCGTCGTAGGCCTGCCAGGAGAACCCACCGGTGTTTAAGTTGTAGATGGGGAAATGCGATTGCCCGCCCGCCCCACCGTGCGTGTGGGTGGCACTGAGCACGATGCTGCCGGTGGGATAAAGGCTGCCGAGCCCATGGGCCTGCAGGAGGAAATACACCCCCTGCGTCACGGAATGGAAAAGCTGCCCCGCCTCCACCACGACAAACGCCACCCGCTTGTCGCCGGGCGCACGTCCCCCGGCAATGAAGGCGCGAGCCCACTGCCGGTCGTGGATGCCCGCCGATTTCTGGGTGCCGTCCGCGTAGCCCATCATGCCGCCTTCGGCCGCCGGACCGGTGATATCGGCCATCCCTGTGCCCACCAAGTAGGAATAAAGAACCGCGCTCCGTGGGTCTTGGATATAAGTCTGAAGCTCTGTGAGTTGCGTGAACGGGTTGATCTGCGACGCGTCACTCGGATCCAGGGGATTGAGGTACTCTTTGTCGATCTCGTACACGTCGTCCATGCCGTCGCCGTCGGTATCCTCCGGAGCCGACAACAGCACGGACCTCACCCGATACAACCCTCTTCCAGCGGGCGGGCTAAAGTCCGTGACCTGTCCAGTCGAGCCAAAAGCCCTGGCGATATTGACGGGCGTCTCCGCCTCTGTCTGGAGGTTGAGCCGATTCAGCACATAGTAGAAGGCCGGATCGGCCTGATGCTCGATGAGGATCTGCCCGCCGCTGCGCTGGATGTCAGTGATGCGGAAGGCCTGTGCGGGCGCGTCGGTGGGGGCGATCAGCGCGAGCCAGGCGACGAGCCCGGCCCGAGCGATGGATTGCAAGTGAGGGTGGAGGGGCGGGAGGAGCGTTTTCATGGTGAGTCACCCTGTTCTCACCTTTCCCAGCGCGTTCTTTACACGCCGCCGCAAAAAATCTTTGGAAGGCTGGAACTCGTGTAAAGAACCGCGCTTTTCGGGTTAGAACTCCGTGAGTGCATCCCATGGACTACTCCCATTCGCCGCCACTGCCGTATGGCTGAGGAAACGCTCATGCCCGCGACGGCCCGGCATTGCGCGGCTTGTGGAAATCGGATTCCGCCGGATGCGCCGCGCGGGGAGTGTCCGCGCTGTCTGCTCGCGATGGCCTGCTCGCTGAAATCGTTCGCGGCGCTCGACGATGAGATGCTGCTCGATGCGGCTCAGGTGCGGAGCTTCGGCGACTATGAGCTGCTGGCGGAGATCGCCCGCGGGGGCATGGGGGTGGTCTATCGCGCGTGGCAGATCAGCGCGGGGCGTGAGGTGGCGGTGAAGATGATCCTCGCCGGGCAGCTCGCCACGCCGGAATCGGTCGCGCGGTTCCGCAATGAAGCGGCGGCGGCGAAGCTCGATCACCCGCACATCGTGCCCGTCTATGAGATCGGGGAATTTGAGATGCAGCACTTCTTCTCGATGCGCTACGTGCGGGGGGAGCGGAATATCGCGCAGTGGGCGCGGGCGCTGCCGGCGGTGACGCGCTTCCAAGTCGTGGCGCGGGCGATGAGCAAGGTGGCGTGGGCGGTCGCTTTTGCCCACGAGCGCTCGGTGCTGCATCGCGATTTGAAGCCGTCGAATATCCTCATCGACGAAGCGGGCGAGCCGCAGGTCACGGACTTTGGGCTGGCGAAATTGCTCGACGATCCCGAGGCGTCGGCGCTGACGCGATCGAGCGTCATTCTCGGCAGTCCCAGCTACATGGCGCCGGAACAGGCGGAGCCCGGCGGACGCGAAGTGACCCGGACCACCGATGTCTATGGCCTCGGCGCGATCCTTTACGAGTTGCTCTCGGGGCGACCACCTTTCACGGGCGCCTCGCCGTTCATTGTCGCGCGCAAGGTGGTGGAGGAGACGCCACGGCGCTTGCTCGACGCGCCGGAGGATCTCGACACGATCTGCCGCAAGTGCCTCGCGAAAGATCCGCGCGATCGCTATCCCACCGCGGCCGCGCTGGCGGAGGACCTTGAACGCTTCGTCCGCGGGCATCCGATCGCGGCGCGACGGGAGAGCACCTTCGCCATCGTCGCCTCGTGGTCGCGGCGGCATCCAGCCATCGCGGTGCTGGTCGCTGCTTTGCTCGTCGCGCTGCTTGGCGGCTTCGCCGG
>JBGSYE010000112.1:0-3778 GCA_041751075.1 Chthoniobacteraceae bacterium | reverse complement strand
TGGCTCCGCAGCGCCACGATCTCCGCCTCCAGCGTGCTGCACGCCCTCCGGCGCAGGCGGCCGAGCCGAGTCGGCGGAAACGGATCGCGCGTCCCAGGCACCCAGCCGAGCACGCGCCGGATCGTCTCGGAACGCTCGAGTGTGTGGAGTTGCGAGCGGTATTTCACGTCGTAGCCGGCGAAGAGTTCATCCGCGCCCTCGCCCGAGAGCAGCACCTTCACATGCTCGCGCGCAAACTTGCAGACCTCCCACACCGCAAACGCCGCCGGATCGCCGATCGGCTCGTCGAGGTGCCAGGCCACGCGGTCGATCGCCTCGCCGATACCGGTGCCGGTGATCTGTAGTTCGTGATGATCCGTCCCGAGTTCCTGCGCAGTCAGGCGCGCGCCTTCCAGCTCCGAACCCTCCTCCTCGAATCCGACACTGAAGGTCGAGACGCCCTGGGGTCGCAGGGTCTGCGCGTAGGCCACGACCGTCCGGCTGTCGAGCCCGCTGCTGAGCAGCACTCCTACCGGCACATCGGCGCGGAAGTGCATGCGCACGGATTCCTCGAGCGCCGCATCGACCGCGTCCACACCTTCATCGAGATCGAAAATGTCCGCGGGCTCCTGCACTTCGAAACGCCAGTAGCGTTGCGGTTCGCCCGCGGTGCCGGAGCCGAGCGGGATACTGAGATGGCAACCGGCCGCGAGCTTGCGGATGTGGCGGAAATGCGTGCGCGGCGGCGGCAGCGAGAGCCACGTCGCGTAATCGAGCAGCGCCTCGGGGTCAGTGTCGCGCAGGACAAAAGGCAGCGTGAGCAGGCTCTTCAGCTCGGACGCGAATGCGAACGCTCCGCCAGCCGCGTAATAGTACAGCGGCTTCTGCCCGAAATGATCGCGCGCGACGAGGAGCCGCCGCCGCCGACGATCGAGAATGGCAAAGGCAAACATCCCGCGCAGCCGGTGCAGCATCTCCTCCCCCAAATCCTCGTAGAGATGCACGAGCACCTCGGTATCGCATTGCGCGCGCAGCCGGTGCCCCCGCGCCTCGAGCGCCACCCGCAGTTCGAGGTGATTGTAGATCTCGCCGTTGAAGACCACGCCGATGGTCTTGTCCTCATTCCAGATCGGCTGCGCGCCGCCTTGCAAATCGACGATGGAAAGCCGCCGCATCCCGATGGCCACGCCGCCCGCCGCGACATGCATCCCCTCTCCATCCGGCCCGCGATGGGCGATGAGATCGAGCATGTGCCCGAGACGCGAGCGCGCTTCGGCTTCGGAACTCGATGGATGGATGAAACCGGCGATGCCGCACATGGGTGGCCCACCGACTGAGCGAACCCTATGCCAGCGCATCTCCGGGCCTCACCGCCCGGTCTGCCCGCCAGCTACGGAGCCAGCAGCAGCGGCTTCGGGTCTTCCACCCAGCCCGATGGGCGCTGGCCAGCGCTGGGCGCATCCACGTCGCCGACCTCGCGGCGTCCTCGCTCGGCGAGCTTCGTCAAGCGGGCGACGATCCCAGGATTCGCTGGGGAGACTTCGCGCGTCTCGCTGATGTCGTTGCGCACGTCGTAGAGTTCCAATGGGGCCGGCCCGGTCTTCCGGAGGTTGTTGATGAACTTCGCTTCCAGCGGCAGGTAGAGTTTCCACGGGCCGGTGCGCACCGCCTGCAACTGCTCCTGGCGGTAGTAGAAAAATCCATCTTCATCCCACGGCGAATCGAGGCGGGCGGGATCGAAGAGCAACGGGCGGATGTCGTGGCCATCGAGCGTCACCTTCGGCAACTCCGCACCCGTGAGCGCGGCGAAGGTGGGCAGCAGATCCATGGTCGAGCACAGCGCGTCGCTTGTCTTTCCCGCCGCGATCCGGCCCGGCCAGCGCATCACGCACGGCATCCGCATCGCGCCTTCGCTGGTGTCGTAGGCCGGACCCTTGTAAGGCGCATTGCTGCCGGCGGGCGGGGTGCGCTTCACCGCGCCATTGTCCGAGGTCCAGATGAAGAGTGTGTTCTCCTCGAGACCGAGACGCTTCAGCGCGGCCATGATTTCGCCCGTGCTCCAGTCCAGCTCCTCGACGCTGTCGCCGTAGTCGCCGTTCTTCGATTTCCCGCGAAAGGCAGGGCTGGAAAATGGGTGCGTCGTCGAGCCCGGCATGGTGTGCGGGAGGTAGAGGAAAAATGGGCGCTCCTTGTTGCGCTCGATGAAGGCGACCGCCTCCTCGGTGCTGCGCTTCACTAGATAGTCGCGATCCACCGGCGCCTCGATCACCTTGTCGCCCCGAAGGAGCGGCAGGTCCGGGAAGAACTCCGGCTCGGTCCTCGCCGTCATGTCATCGGAATACGGAATGCCGAAATATTCGTCGAAGCCCTGGCGGGTCGGCAGAAACTCCGGCTGATCGCCGAGGTGCCATTTGCCGATGCAGGTCGTCGCATACCCGACCGACTTGAGCACTTCGGCGATCGTCACTTCATCGGGATGCAGTCCCTTTTTCGAGATGGGCCGGAGGACCGGGCCGCCCTTTTCGCTCTGATGCATCCCGACGCGAACCGGGTAACATCCGGTCATGAGTGCCGCGCGGCTCGGCGTGCAGACGCCACTCGCGACATAGAAGCTCGTGAACTTCGTGCCCTCCGCGGCGAGGCGATCCACATGCGGCGTGCGGTGCGGGGTCGCGGGGTTGAAGCAGGCGAGATCGCCGTTGCCGAGATTGTCCACGAAGATGAGGACAATATTCGGCTTTTCCGCGGCGATGCCGGCGAGAGCACTGATCAGGAAAAGGAAGAGGACAGGTAGGAACGATGCATTCACGCAATGGCTTCTTAATTCCGCGGATCGGAATACGCCATCCATCATTCCAGACTTCCGGATTTCGCCGCCGGCAACCCGCACGTTGTCACGCGATCTGCAAGCCACTGTGCACGGCGCATGACCCGTCGCGCATTCAGCGTTGCGACGGTCCTGGCGTCGCTTTCGTCGTCGGGAGACTCTTCCACATTGTCAGCAGCGCCTCACCACGGGTGCGATCCAGCAGCGGCGATTCGGCAGACTCCGCCGCATGCACTTGCTTCGCCAGTGCCATCGGCCTCTTTTGCGCGCGCAAGTCCGCGAGTCCCTGGTCCCACACACGGCGCGTGCTGTCCTTCAGCGGATCGTCCAGACGCGCGTTGTATGGGCGGCGATGCGCGGATCGTTCCGGGGAGCGCGCCCGTCTCGGGCGCTGGTTTTGGCGTCCCGCCAAAACGAACTTTCCAAAGCGCTGCAAAGCTCAGGAATCGCATTCGGTGAAGTGAAAGCGCCAGGGAAGTTCGCAGCGGCGGGACACCGCTGCCAACACTCGGAACGAGTGTGCTCCACGGATTCCGCGCCGCACGCGCGCCGACCGGCCGGCCGTGGCCGCTCCAACTTCCGGGATCAATCTCAATCACTCCCATCGCACTCATGGCAGTCGTGCTGGCGCACTCGGAGGCGATTCATTGCCGGCGACATCGAGGAACGTGAGCGTGTAAACGTGCGGCTCGGTGCTGTCATCCGTCAGGCTCATCGCGCGAAGCGGCTCGGGAGTGGCATCACGCGCCGTGGCGATGAACAGCCCCGGCTCGACGCCCACTTCTTTCCAAAGCTGCCCGTCGCGATGGAAACGCAACGCTCTGAGCCCGCCGCTCAGCTCCGGCACGATACGCCATCTCAGGCGGGCGCGACCTTCGGCATCCCGGACCACGCTCAGATCGGGAGCGGTGAGGCGCGGATTCGCCGGCCGCAGCGTGCCCGCCGCGGAAAACTCCTGCCACAGCGCGGCCA
>JBGSYE010000111.1:0-5803 GCA_041751075.1 Chthoniobacteraceae bacterium | reverse complement strand
CGACTACCGCCACGAACTCACCGAGAATCTTTCGCACGGCACACGCCAGCGCCTCGTCATTGCGAGCGCGCTGCTGCACGAGCCGAAGATCTTCGTCATCGACGAGCCGATGGTTGGCCTCGATCCGATGCACGCTCGGATCGTGAAGCAGGAGTTCCGCGACCGCTGCCGGGCGGGCATGACGCTCTTCCTGAGCACGCATCAGCTCAGCGTCGCGGAGGAAGTGGCGGATCGGATCGCGATCATCCATTACGGGAAGATCATCGCATGCGGCACCGTCGCGGAGCTGCGCACGCAGAGCGGTGAGGGCGGGGCGCTGGAAAAGGTTTTCCTGTCGCTGATCGATCACGAGGAGTCCCTGCGCGAGCGGCGGCGGTAGGGCTGGGAACGACACGCGTCCCGCGTGTGGGACCCGGAATCGCCACCCGCGCGTCGCTTACTTCAGCTCCGTGAGCAGGATGTCCTTGAACTGCACAACCATCGCCGGGCCCTGATGGATCTGCAGGCCGAGCAGGCCCTCTTTGGCGGCGTTGGCGGGGTCTTCGTCGGTCACGTCGATGGTCTGCTTTCCATTGATGAAGTGCTGCAGGTGATTCCCCTTCGCGACGATCTTGTACTCGTTCCAGTCCTCGCTCTTGATCGATGCTTGGATCTCCTCCGAGTTGCCCACTTCGCCGACGCTTTCCACGGTCGGCTTCTTCGCGCCATCTGCTCCGGGTTTGATCACCGTCTTCTGCCCGCGCAGGGCGAGGATGCCGCGTCCCTTTTCCTCATAGAGGATGCCGCTGAACTTCGCGCCGGCCTCGAAGTCGGCCTGATAGCCCGAGAGGATCGGGCCGAACTCACCCTTCTCGAGTTCCCGCGAGCGATACTGCACGCCGGAGTTGCCCTTCACGATGCGGTATTTGAAGGTGAGCTCGAAGTCGCTCACGGTGCCGCCGCGCCAGACGAGGAAGGTGTTGTGTTTGATCTTGGTCTCGCCTTCGTCGCTCGTGCGTCCGGTGATCGCGCCGTCCTCGACGCTCCAGAGTTTCATATTGCCCTCCCAGCCGGTGAGGTCTTTGCCGTTGAAGAGGGCTTTGGGTTCGGCGAAAGCGGCGGCGGCGAGAGTGGAGAGGACGAGGAGCGAGGGGAGGAGTTTCATGGCGGCCAAGGTGGCGCGGCTTTCCAGAGCCAGGCAAGGCTTAAAGGCGGCGCGCGCCGCGGCTTTTGAGTTTGGCGTTTGAAGTTTGGTGTTTGGTGTTGAGCCCGGTGCTGGCGATCTCCGTTCGGGCAGAAGTCTCGCGAAACCGGTCGATGCGCTGTGCGGGGCTCAACACCCATTACCAAACGCCAAAGTTCAAGTCGGACCCGGCATTTGACACACCAAGGGTGGGGACTTACCAATCCGCCACATTCAATGGCCCAGCGCTGTCGAAACTTTTCCGATCTCCGCGCCGATGTGGCTGGCGCGCGAAGCTCGAATCGTGCGGCGATGTGGACGGCGGGCATCCAGCGAAATGACCCGGTGCGTTTCAATCACCGCAGCGCTGTCTGACCGCTGGCGTTTTCTCTTTTCCGAAAACCAATCCAACCACCACGCCCTATGTTCACCGATACTGCCCACGTCGATCCTCCCTCCGCCGAGCTTGTCGCCGAGACGCCTGAACCCGCCGAACGGGATCATCGCGTGCTCCGCGGCGACGAATTCTGGCGCGCCGTGCCCGGATACGCGCACGTCACGGCCCCGGAATTCCGTTCGCATCTCTTCCAGCAGAAGCACACCGTCACTAATGCGCGTCAGCTCCGCGAAACCCTGGGGAATCTTGTTCCGGAGCCCTTCTTCACCGATCTCGCCGCCGGGATGGCGCACGCCCCGATGGCGCTGCGCATCTCGCCTTATCTCCTCGCGCTCGTGGACTGGATGGACCCGATGGACGATCCCATCCGCACCCAGTTTCTCCCGCTCCGCTCGCAGCAGCTTCCGGATCATCCACTGCTTCGCTTTGATTCTCTGAACGAACGCGAAGATGCGCCGGTGCCCGGCCTCACGCATCGCTACCCGGACAAGGCGCTTTTTCTCCCGCTGGATTCCTGTCCAGTCTATTGCCGCTTTTGCACCCGCAGCTACGCCATCGGCGGCGACACCGAGCTGGTGGAGAAGCTGCGGCTCTCCGCGAATCTCGCGCGCTGGGAGCAGGCCTTCACTTACATCGCCTCGCAGCCGCAGCTTGAAGACATCGTGATCAGCGGCGGGGATGTGTACAACTTGAAGGCCGATCACATCGAGCTCATCGGGCGCCGCCTGCTCGCGATGCCGAATATCCGCCGCATCCGCTACGCGACCAAAGGACTCTGCGTGCTGCCGCAGAAAATCCTCACCGACGAGCCGTGGGTGGATGCGCTCACGCGCGTCGTCGAGCTGGGCCGCACGCTGCACAAGGACGTGGTCGTCCACACGCACTTCAACCACCCGAACGAAATCACCGCGATCACGGAGGACGCGATGAACCGGCTCGTCGAGCGTGGCATCCATGTGCGCTGCCAGACGGTGCTCCAGCGCGGCGTGAACGACACGCCGGCGACGATGCAACTGCTCGTGCGGCGGCTCAGCTACGTGAACATCCATCCCTACTACGTCTATACCCACGACATGGTGCCGGGCGTCGAAGATCTCCGCACGCCGCTGCACACCGCGCAGTCGCTGGAGAAGCGCGTGCGCGGCGCGACCGCCGGTTTCAATACGCCCCACTTCGTCGTCGATGCGCCCGGCGGTGGCGGCAAACGCGACGTGCATAGCGTCGAGCGCTACGACCGCGAGACCGGCGTTGCCGTATTCACCAGTCCGGGTGTGAAGCCGGGGAAAAAGTTCCTCTACTTCGATCCCGTGGCCTCGCTCGGCGAGCATGCGCAGTGGCGCTGGACCGTCCCCGCCGAACGGCGGGCCATGATCGATGAAGCGCTGGCGTAGAGCGAGTATGCCTTCCAGGCTACTCGCTTTGCTGGCCGCCCTCGTAGCGAGTGGCCTGACGGCACACTCGCTCTACGGCGCGCAGCCGAATGTCCTCCTCATCGTCTCCGACGATCAGCGCCCCGACACCATCGGGGCGCTCGGGCAGGCGCCGATCGCGACGCCGCACCTCGATCGTCTCGCGGCGGGCGGCACGCTCTTCACCCGCGCGATCACGGCGTATCCCATCTGCCATGTGAGCCGGGCGGAATTCCTCACCGGCTGCTCCGCCTTCCGCGCGCTGCCGGAGTATCCGACGGGCGCGATCGACCCGAAGCTCGCGACCTGGGCAGGCACCTTTCGGGCGGCGGGCTGGCACACCTGGTTCGTCGGGAAATGGCACAACGATGGCCAGCCGAAGACGCGCGGCTACGAGGAGACGCGCGGCCTTTTCTCGTCCGGCGGCGGCGGCGGCTCGAAGGAGCCGGTATTCGATGCAAAGGGGCGCGAGATCACCGGCTATCGCGGCTGGACCTTCAAGACCGACGACGGACGCGCGGAACCGGAGAAGGGCGTGGGGCTCACGCCGGACATCAGCGCGCGCTTTGCCGACGCGGCCATCGAATTCATCGAGCGCAAGTCGGACCGCCCGTTCTTCCTCCAGGTGAGCCTCACCGCGCCGCACGATCCGCGGCTCATGCCCACGGGCTACGAAGGGCGCTACGATTTTGCAACAATGCCGCTCCCGCGGAATTTCGCGCGGAAGCATCCCTTCGATCACGGAAATCTCGAAGGCCGCGACGAAGTGCTCCTGCCGATCCCGCGCGATCCCGCGCAAGTGCGCGAGGAGCTGGCCACCTACTACGCCATCCTCACCCACATGGACGCGCAGATCGGGCGCATCCTCGCCGCTCTCGACAGCACCGGACAGCGGGAGAACACGATCGTGATCTTCACCAGCGATCACGGCCTCGCGCTCGGCAGCCACGGCTTGCTCGGCAAGCAGAACATGTACGAGCACACCATCGGCGTGCCGCTCATCCTCGCCGGGCCGGGCATCCCGGTCGGCGAGCGCCGCGCGACGCAGTGCTACCTGCGCGACCTTTTCCCCACCGCCTGCGAGCTGACCGCAATCGCGATACCGGAGAGCGTGCGCGGCGCGAGTCTCGTGCCGGCGCTCCGCGACGCCACCGTGGCAGTGCATCCCTTCGTCGTGGGATACTTCACCGATGTGCAGCGGATGCTGCGCGACGAGCGGTGGAAGTGGATCGAATACCCGCGGGCCGGCCGCACCCAGCTCTTCGACCTCCAGAGCGATCCCGACGAGATGACCAATCTGGCCGACGATCTCGCGCAGGCCGGCCGCATCGTGGAGATGCGGCGGAAGCTCGCCGATTTCCTCGCGCACGCGAAGGAGTGATCGCGCCAACTGGAGGGACACGCTCCGTCGTGTCCCAAGCATCCGCGGGCGAAGGCGGTGCGGAGCCGGGCCAATTGCGCTCCGCGCCGCCTCTGCCCATTCGATCAGGGACACGACGGAGCGTGTCCCTCCAGCATTCACTCGCGCAGCGACTGCGCCACGGCGCGGATGCAGCGCATTTCCAGGATCAGCGAGGGATGCAGCGCCGCCCACACGCGGACATTGCGCGCCTGCGGCATCTCGGAGCTGCGCGCGGGGAGGATGATGAGGTCGAGCGGCGTGTAGATCGACGTGAACTTCACCCGAGCGAGGCGATCGGCATCGCGGGCGAGATCGCGGAGAAACTCGCTCTCGCGCCGCATCTGGCGTCCGCCCGGGCCGGCATTCCAATGGGCGAGCGCCGTCCCGTGATGCGGAGCGGCGAGGGAGACGAAGCGATCCACGCGTTTCACTCCACCGAGTCGCTGGAGATAGTAGCGGCTCACGAGCCCGCCCATGCTGAAGCCGACGAGGTCGAATTTCCCATGCGGCAGGACGCGCCCGGTATAGTCGGCGAGGGCCTGGCCGAGTTCCTCGATGCCGGCCTGGCCGCCATTGGGTTTGAGGTCCGGGGTGAAGACCTGCCAGCCATCGGCGCGGAGGTGCCGCGCCATGCGGGTCATGTCGCCGGAATCCGAATAGATGCCGTGGACGAGCACCACCGGATTGCGGCCGGGCGCGGGCTGGGTGGCGCTGCGGCCGTCCAGGGTGGCGAGCAGCGTGCTGAGCAGGGCGACCAGCTTCATCGAGCGCAGCCGCGTTCTTCCAGCGTCTGCTGTTTGTCGCGCTCGGCGGCGTATTGCTTCGCGAATTTGGCGCGTGGGCGGACGGCGCGCCCGACTCGCGGGACCGGCTCCGGCAGGTCGAGCTTTTCGAGCACATGAGTCGCCGCGCCGTGGAGCGAGGCTTCCATTTCGTCATTGGGATAGATGGTCTGCCCGAGGACGTCGGCGAGCCGCTGCACGGCTGCGGGCGAGCGCTGGATGCCCCCGCTGACGATGAATTTCGGGACGCTTCCTTCGACCTCGAGGATCAGCTCCACGATCCGCGCGAGCCGGTGGTAGGTCGCCTCGGTCACGGCCTGGAGGAGATCGAGCGCGGTGGTGTGCAGGGTGATGCCGTGGATGGTGCCGGAATCTCCTTCGTTCCAGACGGGCGCGCGTTCGCTGGTCCAGAAGGGCAGCACGATGAGCCCATGCGCCGGGCCGGGACGTTTGGCCAGTTCCGCTTCGAGTTCCAAGTCGTTGCCGAGATTGAACTCGCGCACGCACCACGCCCGGAGGTTGCCGGCATTGCTGATCGCGCCGACGAGGAGGAAACGCTGCGCGTCCAGGCGATAGCACGCGAGCCCGAGCGGCGTGCGCACGCTCTTCCCCTGGCGGATCACGCGCACCGCGGCGCTGGTGCCGACATTG
>JBGSYE010000110.1:0-3983 GCA_041751075.1 Chthoniobacteraceae bacterium | reverse complement strand
TATCTGGAAGCCACCACCCATGACGCCATCCGAAACCCGCGCCGCCCACCTCACGCGCCGCCAATTCTTCTCCCGCAGCGCCACCGGCATCGGCGCCGCCGCGCTCGCGTCTCTGCTCGAAGGCGATGGCTTGGCGGCTCCGGGAGTCGGCCCGCGCATCGGCGGACTCGAGGGCCTCCCGCACTTTGCGCCGAAGGCGAAGCGCGTGATCTACCTCCTGCAAAATGGCGGCCCTCCACACCTCGACACCTTTGACTGGAAACCCGGGATGGAGGAATGGCGCGGCAAGGACATCCCGGAATCCATCCTCGGCGGCAAACGCTTTTCGACGATGACGCAGGGGCAAAAAGCCAAGCCGGTGCTGCCGCCCTTCACCGGCTTCCAGCAGCATGGGCAGAGCGGCGCGTGGGTCGGCGATTTCCTGCCGCACACGGCGTCCATCGTGGACGACCTCTGCTTCATCAAGTCGATGCACACCGAAGCCGTGAATCACGCGCCGGCGATCACCTTTTTCCTCACCGGCGGCGAGCAGCCGGGCCGCCCGAGCATGGGTGCGTGGGCGACCTACGGACTCGGCACGGAGAGCCAGGAACTGCCCGGCTTTGTGGTGATGACTTCGCGCGACAAGGAAGCGTCGTGCGGACAAATCTTCTACGACTTCTACTGGGGCTCGGGCTTTCTGCCGTCGAAGTTCCAGGGCGTGCGCTTCCGCGGCAGCGGCGATCCGGTGCTCTATCTCTCGAATCCCGAAGGGATGTCGCGCGAAGTGCGGCGCGGGCTGCTCGACGATCTCGCGAAGCTCAACGAGGAGCATTTTCGCGAATACGCGGACCCGGAGATCGCCACGCGCATCGCGCAGTACGAGATGGCGTACAAGATGCAGGCCAGCGTGCCGGAGCTCACGGACTTCTCCAGCGAGTCACCTGAGACCCTCGCGATGTACGGGCCGGAAGTGCATCGCCAGGGCTCCTATGCCTACAACTGCCTCATGGCCCGGCGGCTCACTGAACGCGGCGTGCGCTTCGTGCAATGCTTTCACGCCGGCTGGGATCATCACCGCAATCTCACTACGCAATTCGAGATCCAGTGCCGTGACACCGATCAGCCCAGCGCCGCGCTGGTGAAGGATCTCAAGCAACGCGGCCTGCTCGACGACACGCTGGTGATCTGGGGCGGGGAATTCGGACGCACGCCCTTCCTGCAAGGCGACATCGCCGACCGCAAGAGCTGGGGCCGCGATCATCATCCCTACGCCTTCACGCTCTGGATGGCCGGCGCGGGCGTGAAGCCGGGCCTGAGCTACGGCGAGAGCGATGAGTTCGGCTTCAATGTGGTGAAGGATCCGGTGCATGTGCATGACTTCCAGGCCACCGTCCTGCACCTGCTCGGCATCGACCACGAGCGCTTCACCTTCCGTTTCCAGGGCCGGCAATTCCGCCTCACGGATGTGCACGGGCATGTGGTGAAGCCGATCCTCGCGTGAGCTGCGGCGGCGAATTTGGATAACGCAGAGACGCAGAGACGCAGAGGACGCACAGGTGGGGAGTGCAGCGAGACCGATGTATCGAGGCCACTTCATGTCCACATCCTCCCGCCCCGCTCTCTGCGCCTCCGCGTTTCATCCCTGGCATTCCGGCTCCGCAAAACGCGCGCTGGATCGCAAAGTTCTATTTCCGTTCGCAAAGGAAATTCGCGTAGAACCCGCGGCGTAGCGTCACCTGTCCCGCCCTCACCGCCGTTCCGTATTCATGTCCATCCGTCCCCCGCGCCAGCAGCATCTCTGGGTTTGGTTTGTTTGGCTGGTTTCGTTTTATGCGGTCTGGGCGTGGCTGGTCTTCGGTGCGGATCGCTGGAACGCCGTCACCGCGCACTGGCCGATCGCACTCTCCATGGCCCTCGGCAGCTATGTCGCCGGCTCGACGCCGATGGGCGGCGGGACCGTGGGCTTTCCCATCCTCGTGCTGCTCTTTGGCGCGCCAGCCAGCCTGGGGCGCGACTTCAGTTTCGCCGTGCAATCCATCGGCATGACGAGTGCCAGCATTTTCATCCTCGCGCGGCGCCAGCCTCTCGCCTGGTCGATGCTGAAAGGGGCGATGGCCGGTTCGTTGATCGGCACCCCGCTCGGGATCTTCCTCATCGCGCCCTTCGTCCCGGAGCTGTGGATCAAGATCGTCTTCGCCGTGATCTGGTGCAGCTTCGGCGTGCTGCATTTCTACCGCATCGGCGAGATCGCCTCGCACGAGGGCATGACGGAGTTCGACGAGCGCTGGGACGTCCGCGTGGGCCTGACCCTGGGCGCTCTCTCCGGCGCGACCATTGCCGCGGTGACCGGGGTCGGGATCGATATGGTGCTCTACGCCGCGCTGGTCCTGCTCTGCCGTGCCGATCTGAAGATCGCGATCCCGACCTCGGTCATCATCATGGCCTTCACCTCGGTGCTCGGGATCGTGGTGAAGAATCTCTCCACCGGACTGCAACCCGGCGTCTTCGAGAACTGGCTGGCCGCGGCGCCGATCGTCGCGCTCGGCGCGCCGCTCGGGGTCTTCGTAGTCGAGCTGATCGGACGCAAGCCGACCCTCCTTTTCGTGGCCGTGCTCTGCGTCGGACAATTCGTCTGGACATGCTACACCGAGCGCGCGGCGATGGGCTTCCCCGGAGTGGCGCTGGCCATCGGCGTCGTCGGGCTGGTCCTGCTCGGCTTTGAGCGACTGCGCGCGTGGGGCGCCGTGCTGGTCGGCGAGCGCAAGGCGCAGCAGGCCGCGGCGCTCGCCAGTGCCGCCGACGCCAGCCGTGGCCCTCACGCATGAAGCTCCTCTTTCTCACGCCCGAATATCTGCCGGACAGCGGCGGCGGCATCATCACCTTCTACCGCTTTCTCCTGCCGGAGCTTGCGCGGCAGGGGCATGAAGTGGAAGTCGTGGTGGCGGATGGACGCCGCGTCGGCGACACCGACCGGGTGCTGGATGGCGTGAGGGTGCGCTATCTCGACCGCGCCACGCACGGACGCTGGCTGCAGCAGTTTGCGCGATACGAGGTCATCTTTCCCTGGCTGCAGGAGCACCTGGCACTGGCTTGGGCCGCGTGGGAGACGGCGCGTCACGGTGAGGGCTGGGATCATGTCGAGACGACGGATTGGCCGCTGATGTTTGTCCCCTGGGTGCTGAATCGCCACCTCGCCCCCTGCACCGTGCAACTGCACGGCAGCCACGGGCAGATCACCCTCGGCGAGGGTGCCAGCGCTCCAGTCTTCGATGATGAATGGGTGCGCTTCATCGAATACGCGCTGCTCAAGGAAGCGCCGGTCATCCAGACCAACAGCCATCTGAATGGAACGCTGTGGGAGCAGCGTCTCGGACGACCGGTCTCCGTCGAGCATCCGGCCTTTCGCCTGCCGGAGAAAACGCCGTCCGGCGCGGGCGCGCTCAGGCGTCCGCTCACGGGTCGCGTTTTCGGGCGCTTCAGTCCTGCCAAGGGCGCATTCCGCCTGGCGGAAGCGCTCTCCGGAGCTCTCGGCAAGGCGGTGACGATCGAGTGGTTCGGCAATGACGCCGCCTCTGGAGGCGACACCACGACGGGGGCGCTGCGGAGGCGCTGCCCGGAAGCGATGGATCGCGCCCTGCGCCATTTCCCGCAGATCTCGCACGAGGAAGTACTCGAGAAGATGACCGACGGCGCCTTTCTGCTGATCCCGACGCTCACCGATGTCTTCAATCTCACTCTGGCGGAAGGGATGGCGATGGGTGCGATCGTCGTCTGCTCGAAATACGCGGGCGCCAGCGAGCTGATCGAAGATGGCGTGAATGGCTACTGCTACGATCCGCTCGACCCCGCGGATCTCGGCCGGGTGATGGCAAAACTGTCCGCGCTTTCCGCAGAGGAGGCCGCCGGCATGGCCGGGCACGGCGCGAGGACCGTCTCCACGCGACTCGACCCGGCCACGAGCGCCACCCGCCGCGCGGCATTCTACGCCGAGGTGGCGGCAT
>JBGSYE010000109.1:0-7723 GCA_041751075.1 Chthoniobacteraceae bacterium | reverse complement strand
ATCCTTGCGCTGATATGGCAGGAGTTTCTTGAGCGCGGCGATGCGGTCCTCGGTCTTGTCGGCGAGGATCATCTCGCGCATGGCGTCGATGCGGTCGCCCTCGAAGAACATGTGCTCGGTGCGGGTGAGGCCGATGCCGGTCGCGCCAAAGGCGAGAGCGTTCTCAGTCTGCTCGGGGTTGTCGGCATTTGTGCGGACGGCGAGGCGCGTGGCCTGGCCGCACCACTTCATGAGCTGCTGGAAGGCTTTGAATTTTTCGGTCTTCTGCGCGGCTTTGTCGCCCTGGAGCATGCCGGTGATGATCTCGCTCGGCTGGGTGGCGAGCTGGCCCGCGTACACGGTGCCGGCGGTGCCGTCGATGGAGAGAAAGTCGCCTTCCTTGAAGGTCTGGCCGGCCACGGACACGGTCTTCGCCTTGTAGTCGATCTGCAATGCGCTGGCGCCGCAGATGCACACCTTGCCCATCTGCCGCGCGACGAGCGCGGCGTGCGAGGAGACGCCGCCTTTCGCCGTGAGGATGCCCTCGGCGGCGATCATGCCGCGCAGATCTTCAGGCGACGTTTCGTTGCGCACGAGGAGGACTTTCTCGCCCTTCTCCGCGGCGGACGCGGCGCGATCGGCATTCAGGTAGATCATGCCGGATGCAGCGCCGGGGCCGGCCGGCAGACCGCTCGCAATGGCCTTGGCCTTTTTCACCTGCGCCACGTCAAAGATCGGCGCGAGGAGCTGATCGAGCTGATCGGCGGGATTGCGCAGCACGGCGGTCTCCCAATCGATCAGCTTCTCCTTGTACATATCCATGGAGAATTTGAGCGCGGCGGCGGCGGTGCGCTTGCCGTTGCGCGTCTGGAGCATGAAGAGCTTCCCTTCCTGGATCGTGAATTCGACGTCCTGCACGTCCTTGAAGTGCTTCTCGAGCGTCGCGCGGACCTTCTGCAACTCCGCATACGACTTCGGCATCTCGCGCTTGAGCTGCGACACCGGCTCGGGTGTGCGCACGCCGGCGACCACGTCTTCGCCCTGCGCGTTGATGAGGAATTCGCCATAGAACTCGTTCGCGCCATTCGCCGGATTGCGGGTGAAAGCGACGCCGGAGCCGGAGGTCTCGCCGGTGTTGCCATAGACCATCGCCTGCACATTCACCGCCGTGCCCCACTCCTGCGGGATGTTGTACTTCCGGCGATAGACGATCGCGCGGTCATTCATCCATGAGCCGAAGACGGCGCCCGCGGCGCCGCGGAGCTGGTCCCACGGGTTGTTCGGGAAAGCTTTGCCGGCGCGCTCCCGCACGAGCTTCTTGAACCGCGCGACGAGTTCCTGGTAATCGGCGGCGACGAGCTTCGAGTCGTCGATGTCGTGCTGGCCGTACTTCTCGTCCTTGTAATGCTCGATCACGGCCTCGAATGGATCGTGATCTTCGCCCTCTCGCTTCTGCACACCCATGACGACGTCGCCGTACATCTGGATGAAGCGGCGGTAACAATCCCACGCGAAACGCTCGTTGCTGGTCGCCTTCACCAGCGCCTTCACGGTCTCGTCGTTGAGGCCGAGATTCAAAATGGTGTCCATCATGCCCGGCATCGAATCGCGCGCGCCGGAGCGCACTGCGACGAGGAGCGGCATCCGCTCGGTGTCGCCGAATTTCGTGCCCATGATCTTCTCCATGTTGGCGACGCCTTTCTCCATCTCCGCCTGGAGCGTGGCCGGGTAGGTGCGCTTGTGGGCGTAGTAGTAGGTGCAGACTTCCGTGGTGATGGTGAAGCCGGGAGGCACCGGCAGCCCGATGCGCGTCATCTCCGCGAGGTTCGCGCCCTTGCCGCCGAGCAGCGGCTTCATCGAGCCGTCGCCGTCGGCTTTGTTGTCGCCCCACGTATAAACATACTTCGGAGCTTTCGCGCCGCCCTTCGGTGCGCCGTTGGTGGTGATGCGAGCCCGCGAAGACGGGAGTTTTACGGATTTGGATTTGGTGGCCATGAGTGGGTTGGGAGTAGAGGTGAAAAAGTGAGCGGTGCTATTGCGCAGGAGGCGCGTTGTTGGCGGCGACTACGACGGCATCGACCGCGGAGTTGAACTCGTTGATCCCCGTCGAAGGAATGATCACCGTATTACGCCGCCCGCCGGCCTCCTCGGTGATGCGGAGGAAGCGTCCGCGGTCGTTCTCGCGGAATTCGATGGTGAGAATCTTGCGTTCAACTTGGAGCGTGCGGCTGGCGATGACATTTTCCATTGGGGCCTGGAGGGGCGGTTCGCTCTTGGGAAAAGAGCCGCGCCTTATGCCACATCGCGGCAGGTGCGCAAAGGGGTTTTTTGCGCGGGGCGCGAGAGCGGCGGTTTCGGGTACCACACGCGTCCCGCGTGTTGGTTTCGGCGTCCCGCCGAAACGGACTTTCCAGAGCGTGGGGTCGGGCAAGATCGGGCGTCAATCGCGGTGGTAGGGCATCCCAGCCTTTATCGTATAGGCGCGGTAGAGCTGCTCGAGCGCGACGACCAGCGCGAGCTCGTGCTGGAGGGTGAGCTTGCTCAGCGACCACCGCCAGCCGGCGGCCCGGAGCAGCTCGGGCGCGTGGCCATCGGCTCCACCGACGAGCAGGGCAAAGTCGCGCGGCCCGTGCATCTCCCAGCCTGCGAGTTTGGAGGCGAGATCCGGGCTGCGCAGCTCCTCCCCGCGCTCATCGAGCACGACGCGAAACATCGTCTTGCTTCGGTCGAGCAGCGTCTGGCTCTCGACCGGCGGTGATGCCGCTCCCTTGAGATACTCGATCGTCACCGGCACGAAAGGCTTCAGCCGCGCGGCGTACTCCTCGATCCCGGCGCGGGCGTAGCCGAGCTTCGGCTTGCCGATCGCAAAGATGTGCCAGCGCACGGGGCAGGAGTTAGCGGCGCCTTCTCCGCGAAGCGCCCGGCTTCTTTCGCCGACTCGCGTCGCCGCCCGGTGCGTGCTGCGTGGGGACTCCCGACTTCCGACTTCCGACTTCCGACTTCCGACTTCCTCCCCTCCCCCCACCGGCACGAAATCCACCTGCCGCTTATACGCATCCACCCGGCAGACGATGACCTGGAGCACGTCGCCCGTCTTGTACACGCGCCGGCTCTTGCGGCCGACGAAGCTCAGCCGCGTGGAGTCGAACTGGAAGAAGTCGCCGGGCAGCGCGCTCACATGGATCATCCCGGTGAGCAGCACGTCGGGCAGCTCGATGAGCAGGCCGTAACTGCGCACATCCACGACGATGGCGCGGAATTCCTCGGGCCGCTTTGCGTCGAGTTGGCGCTGGAAGAATTCCATCTTCTTCAGCGTCGTCGAGTCGCGCTCGGCATCGGCGGAGGTGCGCTCGGTCTTCGAGATGTGCTCGGCGATCTCGGTGATGCTGGCGGCGTGCGGCGGCTTCACGCGCTCGGCTCGCGGGTGCTGGCTCACCGTCGCCAGGGAACGATGCACGACGAGATCCGCATAGCGCCGGATCGGGCTCGTGAAGTGCGTGTAGTTCACTTTCGCGAGACCGTAGTGGCCGATGGGCGTCGGACTATAGACGGCGCGCTTGAGGCTCTTCAGCAGTTGAATGCGGATGGCGTACTCCTCCGGCTTGCCCTTGGTGGAAGCGAGGAGCTTCTGCACTTCCCGGCGTTGCGTGAGGTCGCCGGCTTTGAAGCCGTAGCTCGCGGCGAATTCCCGGAAGTCCGCGAGCCGCGTGGGGTCGGGATCTTCATGCACGCGATAGACCACCGGCACGTTGCGGTTCTTGAGTTCGCGCGCCACGACTTCATTCGCGGCGAGCATGCACTCCTCGATGAGCTGATGAGAGATGTCGTTTTCGACGCGCTCCAGCCGGTCCGCGCGGCCCTGGTCGTCGAGCCACACTTTCACCTCGGGAAAATCGAGATCGAGCGAGCCGGCAGCGAAACGATTCTTGCGCAGCAGCGAGGCGAGCTCCCACGCGACGTGGACGCGCTCGCGCAATTCCGGCGTCACATCCAGCGGCACGGGAGCGGCGGCGAGATGCACCTTTCCGCCGCGCTCGTAGTTCGGCGTCGGCGGCACGGGCTGGTTTTGCAGGATCGCGAACGCCTGCCGGTAGGTCATGCGCGCCGCGCTGCGGATCACGGTGCGGGCAAAGCGCGCGCCGCGGATTTTTCCCTGCGCGTCGAAGTCGATGAAGGCGGAGAAAGTGAGCCGGTCCACACCACCCTTGAGCGAGCAGATGCCATTACTCAGTCGCTCGGGGAGCATCGGCACCACGCGATCGGCGAGGTACGTCGAGTTGCCGCGCTTGCGCGCTTCGACATCCAGCGCGCTGCCCGGCTGCACGTAGTGCGAGACATCCGCGATATGCACGCCGAGCCGCCAGCCGCCGGCACTGCGCTCGACGTGGATGGCGTCGTCGAAATCCTTTGCGTCGTCCGGATCGATGGTGACCACCGGCATGTGCCGGATGTCTTCGCGCCGCGCGATTTCCTCGGGCGGCACGGTCTCGGAAATGCGCTCCGCTTCCCGCAGCACCTCGTCGGGGAAGGTCTCCGCGAGCTGGTATTTCCGAATGATCGAAAGCATGTCGATGCCCGGCGCGTGTGCGGGTCCGAGCACTTCGACGATGCGCCCTTCGGGATTCACATGGCGCGACTCCCAGGTCTCCAGCTTCACCACCACCTTGTCGCCGAGATGCGCAGCCGCCGGCTGCACATAGACATCGTGCTGGAGCCGCGGATCGTCGGGGATGACGTAAAAGAAGTTCTGCTTCGAGCGCTGGAGCGTGCCGACGACGGTGTCATTCACGCGCTCCAGGATGCGGATCACGCGACCCTCGAGTTTGTCGGAAGCGCGGCGTTGCTCGCGGCCCTCGTGCATCAGGCGGGCGACCACTTTGTCGCCATTCATCGCCGTGCCCATGTTCGGCTCGCCGATGAAAAGATCGGGCTGGCCCTTCTTTTCGTTGATGAGATGCGCGTTGCCGTTCAGGTGGACCTGCAGG
Source organism: Chthoniobacteraceae bacterium (assembly GCA_041751075.1). GTDB lineage: Bacteria > Verrucomicrobiota > Verrucomicrobiia > Chthoniobacterales > Chthoniobacteraceae > JANNXQ01. Next base: position 2,759 of record JBGSYE010000109.1, on the reverse strand, counting down.
GTGCCGGTGATGAGGTCCGCGGTCTCGGGCAGGACGTAGCGATCCTTCCGGATCCGGGCGATCTCGCCGTCCTGCTCGAGCGCGCGCAGCGCCTCGCGGAGTTCCGCCCGCTTCTCGCCCGGCCAGCGCAGGGCCTTGGCCATCTCGACGGCATCGAGCGGCCGGTAGTTCGGCGTGCGGAGGAGTTGCAGGATGCGGTCGCGGAGCGAAGAGGGTTTCACACGCCCAGTGCTACACGATCGCAACGTCTGCGACGCGAAGAATCTGACAATCCCGCAAGCGGATCGCTACCGGGCGAAAGACGGCAGCTTTTGAAGTTCGAGACCGCGGAGCGCCAGCGTCGCGCTTTCCCCGACGATGCCAAAATATCCGCTCGTGCGAATCTTCCACGGCTCCGTGCCGCCACGGAGATAGGCGGCGGGGATGACCGTCGAGAGATCGGCATCGAGGATCACCGAGCCATTGAGCTCCACCCGCACCGTCGCGCCACGCACGGTGACTTCCTGGAAATTCCACTGCCCGGCCGGTCGCTGATATCCCCCCGAGGCCGGCACGAGGCCGTAGGCAGACCCGTGCGCCTGTCGCGGATCGATCGGCCCGCGCTTTTCCTCGAAGTGCTCGTCGAGCATCTGAATCTTGCAGAGGCCCGTGCTCGCGGGATCGCCCTGCCCGGAGTAACGCAGCGCGAGTCCGCCGCTGGCGCCGGGCGCGGTGATGAATTCCATCCGCACGACGAAGTCGGTCAGCTCTTCGTCGAAATACATCGTGCCCCCAGCGCCCGGCTTGCAGCGCAGCGCACCTTTGAAGACCTGGAACGCTCCAGTCGTCCCCGCCCAGCCGGTGGCATCGCGCCCATTCCAGAGCGGCTGAAATCCCGCGCGCCCGCGCTCGGAGAGGATGCGATTGGCTTCCGCAGCGGAAATCTCGCGGAGGAAAAGCTTGCGCCAGCGGACTTCGCCGCCGTGGGTCTGGAGCTGGATCGGTCCGCGCGCGATCACCGGCTCCGTGGGGTCGAAGAAGTTCGCGAGCACGGCGTGATCGACCACGAGCCGTCCATTCAGCCACACGCTCACGCGGCTGCCTGCCATGTGGATGCGGAGGGTATTCCACTCGCCGGCCGGACGGTCTGCGCGCACCAGCGGATCGCGGCCGGGAGTACCGGGCTCGTTGTTCCAGAGTCCGCCCGAGCCTTGGTCCGCGTCCTGCGCGGCGAGCTGGGGATCGGCGGGATCCCAGATCTGCACCTGCGGCACGCCGCGCAGATAGATGCCGGTGTCGCCGCGCGACTCGATCTTGTAATCGGCGAGCAACTCGAAATCCCCGTAGTCGCGTTCGGTGGTGAGGAAACGCCCGACGCCGTTGCTCACCAGCTCGCCATTCTCGACGCGCCAGTGGGCAGTGAGTTCGACGTTCCACTTCTCGATCTGACGCTCACGATCGACTTTGTCCATCGCGAGCAGGTTGCGATGATCGTAGGTGTCGCCACCCCGCCAGCCTTGGAGGTTCCTGCCGTTGAAGAGCGCGATGAAGCCGGGGGGCGGGGCGTCTGCGGCTTCGAGGAAATGAGGAATGAGGAATGAGAAAATGAGGAAGCAACGGCGAACGACGGATGACGAATGACGAATGAACGCGGCCAGTTTCGTCATTGGGTCTTCGTCATTCCTTCCTCGTTCCTCATCGCGCAGCCTAAAGGCGCTTGATCCGCACCGCGCGGAAAGCCACCGGATCGTTGTGCCCGGCGAAGCCGAAGTAGCCGCTGGTGCGGTCCTTGCCCGGATGCGGCGACGGGCCCTTGCCCTTCGGTCCCATCACCGTGGCCATGTCCACTTTGCTCAGATCGGTGTCGAGGATCACGGTGCCGTTGAGCTCCACCTTGATCGTCGAGCCTTTCACGGTGACCTCCTGAAAATTCCACTCGCCGACCGGGTGCTGATAGCCGCGCGCCGCGGCGACCATGCCGTAGGCCGACCCGTGCGCCTGGCGCGGGTCGATCTTGCCGCGCACCTTCTCGTAGTGGTCGTCGAGCACCTGCAGTTCGCACATCGCCGCGTAAGCGGGATTCGCGTCGAGCGGGCAGCGGATTGCGAGACCGTTGTTTCCGCCGGGTGGAACCTTGAATTCGAGCCGCGCCACGAAGTCGCCGTATTCCTCCTTGGTCAGCAGATTACCGCCCTTGGCCACCTTGCAGACGATCGCGCCGTCCACCACTTCATAGTTGTCCACCGCGCCCTGCCAGCCATCGAGGGTCTTTCCGTCGAAGAGCGACTTGAAACCCGCGTCCTCGCCCCGGCTCGCGAGGATCTTGTTCGCCTCCGCCGCGCCGATCTCGCGGACGAAGAGGTTCCGCCAGCGGATTTCGCTGCCGTGCGTTTGCAGTTGGATCGGGCCTTTCGCGAGGATCGGGCCGCGTTCGGCGGCGGGCTTCTTCTTATCGAAGTAGTTTTCGAGGATCGCGTGATCGACGACCATCTTGTCGTTCAGCCAGATGCTCACGCGGCTGCCGACCATCACGATGCGGAAATTATTCCATTCGCCGAAGGGCTTGTCGGCTTTCACCAGCGGATCGCGACCGGGTGATTCCGGGGCGTTGTTCCAGAGCCCGCCGGAGCCCTTGGGTTTGCCGAGTTGCACCGCCTTTTCATCCGTCTCGGTGGAATCCCAGATCTGCACCTGCGGCACGCCGCGCAGGTAAATGCCACTGTCACCGAGCGGGAGCGCCTTGTACTCCACGAGCAGCTCGATGTCGCCGTAGTTTTTGT
>JBGSYE010000108.1:0-7540 GCA_041751075.1 Chthoniobacteraceae bacterium | reverse complement strand
AAGGCGCGAGCTCGCCGCGCAGTTTTCCGCCGGCCTCGAAAATGCGCCGGGCGAGCGACGTGACGAGGATCGGCTGCGCACCCGCGGCCCGCGGTGCGCTCTTCCCCGACTCCTCGGTCACACGCCAGCCTTCGATCCGCGCGGACTGCAAACCATGCGACTGCCGCTTCGATGGCCCGCACGATTTCCGGGCTCGGAGGATCCACGCTCATCAGAAGTTGCACGATGCCCACCGACTCCGCGCCGCTGAGCGAGGCCAGTTCATACAGCCGGGCCGGCCTTGAGCGGAGGTCGATCTCTTCGTGCTGCGCGCACCACGCCGTGAGTTTGCCCTGCACGGTGATCTGGGACTTCACGATGCACTCGAGGCCGCGGCGAAACGCCGAGCGCGCGGCGCACCGCAGATCCGCATCGACGAAGGCAAACGCCTCCGAGTCGGCGATCTCGCCGAGCAACTCCATGATCCGCACCATCGCGCCGTCGTTGAAGGTGATGTGCCGATGATACTGCCGGTCCGGCGGATAAAACTGCGGCCACCCACCGGTCGGATATTGCGCGATGAGCACGTAGTCGATCCCGTCCTCGACCGAGCGGAGATAGCGCGCGTCCTTCGTCGCGCGAAACATCTTCGCGAGGAGCCGCACTTCATCCGTGGTCGCGCCGTTGTCGAAGATCGGCTTGAGTTCGCCGACCAGATCGACCGCCTTGCCGGCAAACGGTGCCGCGGTCAGGTCCAAATTTTTCGGCCAGCCGCCGTAGTCGGATTGATACGAGAGAATGTTCGCCGCGATCGTTTTCGCTTCGCCGGTGGCGAACCACGACTCCGGCTTTTTCAAAAAATCGCGCGTGCCCTCGGCGATAGCGGCGGGCGCGGAAGCGAGGAGGAGCAGCCACGCGAAGCGAACGGCGAGCCAGCGGGGCGGAATGATGAGTGGGGGTGGACGACTGGGAAAGATCACCTCGCCCGGGTCGAGAAAGTCCGGGAGTGGCCGGTGGCAGGGATGGAGACGGTGTAAGTCTGGCCGTCGGGCGCGACGGTGAGCTTGAGGTAATTCGCCGCGCAGGGCTCCTCGCGGTTGGCGATGAATTCGTCGGCGGTGTTATTCCCGGCATCCTCGCGCACGTTCTTGTGGAGTTGATACATCGCCTGCAAGCCGGGTGACGCTTTCAATGCCGAGAGGGTCGAGGCGCCGGTGCCTTTGCGCGGGCCGTTGTTCATCACGGAAACCGTCGGCGCGAGGCTGTGGACCAGGACCGAGTTGTTGCTCACGTCGAGGCCGTGGTGATTGACCTGATAGACATCGACCGGGCCGACGCGATTGACCGGGCAGACCAGGGCCGCTTCCACGTTCCAAGTCAGATCGCCGCCGTCGAAAAAGCGGAATCCGCCAAAGGCGAGCCGCAGCGCGATGCTGTTCGCATTGTCGGAGAGATCCTCCGGCTTCGGTTGGTGTTGCGCGCAGAGCGGGTTCGGTGGCGCACCGGCAGGCGCGTCGATGAATTCCTGCCGCGCCGCCACGAATCGCAGCTCCAGCGGCGGTCCATCCGCCGGCTGGCGCAGCGCGATCCCGCCCCCCGCTTTCGCGATGCGGCGTCCATCCGCTTGGAAGTTCCGGTAGGGCGCGATGGTGATCGGCCAGCGCGTGTCGTTCGGGCGGTTGTCGGGATTGGTTTCCGGGATGCCATTGTCATGCACCTGGCCGATGGGGATGAGCGCGGACAATTCCGCCGCACCGCCGAAATGATCGGCATGAAAGTGCGTGGTCACGAGATGATCGATCTTCTTCAAACCCGCGACCTCGGTCGCCACCTTGTGGATGCGCCCCGGATCGCGCTCGAACGGGTTGCCGGAATCGACGAGGATCGACTCGCCCGCGGGCGTGACGATGAGCGTCGCACCGCCGCCTTCCACATCGACCCAATAGATGTCCAGGGTGCGATCGGCGAGCCCGGCGGGTGCGGCGGCGGTCAAGAGGAGGGTGAAGCAGACGGCAGTGAGCCGCGCGATGGGGGCATTCATGGGGAGTGATTCAGCAATCGAAAAAATGCCCGCTGGTTAGAGCAAACGATCAATTTTCGCTGGTGAGCGCTATCGCTTCCGCAATTTTTCGATGAGTGCCATGGCCCCATCCGGCTCAAGGATCTGGCGGACCGCTTCCTCCAGCACTTCGTCCCGACCGGCGCGCATCCCCGCGAGGGTCGGTTTGATTTCGACATCCGGGATGATGCCGATGCGCTGCGTTGGCTTCTTGTCCGGATAGAAGACTCCGATCCCGCTGATCATCGAACGCAAGCCGCCGGGCAACGCGAAATCCGAGACATTGCCATCGGCACCGGCCGTCGTGCTGCCCACGATCTTCGCGCCCGCGGCTCGGAAGGCCATGCTGGTGTACTCGGCCTGGCTCTGGGAGGTTTCGTCGAGCAGGACCACGACTTTCCCGGAGTAATGAGGCTTGGCCGGACTTAACGACACCGGGTGGGTCCAGTGGAAAGCCCCGGGGTTACTCAGATCGCCCCGGGTGAAACGGGCGAACTCCGTGGCCTTCGTCACCAGTAGCGAGCCCAGCGCGAAGACCATGAATTCCGGGGGGTAGTTGCGGATGTCCAGGATCAGGCCTTTGGTTCCGGATGCCATCTCCACGTAATGGGCCGCCTCGGTGGCCTTCACGGTGGAGAACTTGAGATAGGCCACCTCTTCCGAGAGCAGGCGGAAGGTTTCTCCCGGCAGGTCGTGGGTATGGGAGGGCTTCACGTTCAGACTGGATGGCGGCAGGCGTTCGGCACGAAGCTCGAGCGTCTCGCTGCCCCGGCGCACCCGGACATCGACCGCGCCGCGCGGTCCCCGGGGCAGGGAGCGTGCGATGTCGCGCAGCCGTGCGGGATCGTTGCTGGCCGCGTAGTAAGGCGTCCAGGTCTCGACCAACTTGGAGACCCGCACTCCGTCCAAGTCCGTGAGGATGTCACCGACTTCCAGACCCATCGCCTTCGCCTTATCCGCGACCTGGTATCCGGTAACGAAGGCACTATTCTCGATGAACCGCACAGTCACCGGGAGATAGCCGTCGCCGACCGGCGGGCGCACTTGGAGTGAACTCCACAGATTGGTGTGGGAATCGTGCGCCTTCGCGATCAGCGCCATCAACTCCCGTTGGTAGGTCTCGGCGTTCGGAGCGGGTGCGATCTTCGGGATGAACTCCTTTAGCACCGCATCCCAATCTTCACCCAGCATGTCGCGATAGGGAGACCAGTATTCGATGATGTTCCAGAATCGGTAGAGGCTGAGGAGCTGGAAACCCGCGTCGGGAAGAGTAAGATCGGGATAGGATGGTTCGTGCAGGAAGATGGGATTTCCTACTCCGAGATGCTGCGAGACGTAGAACTGTGTTCCGGACAGCCGATGGCGATGAATCGAGCGCAAGCTCTGGCTGAGTTCCGTTCCGAGCAGCGTTTCGTCCCCGATCCAATCCAAGTCAGGGCGGAGGTGAAGATTCCCGTCGATTAACCTGGCGGGAGTCTCGGGATCGGCGACTTCGCCGCGGCCAGCGATCCATTTCAAAAGCGCAGCGTTGGCGCTGCTCCGATCCGGCGCGGCGAGGATCGCGGGCAGCACCCGGAAAAGCTCGTAGTCCCAATGGGCCTGCCCTGTGGTCACGCGGGGATGATGATACTTCAGAAAGCCCCAGACCTTGCCCAGCGTGGCCAGGTTCTCGATCTGGACTTTCGTCAGATCTTTCAGAGCGAGGGTCGAACCGCCATCGAACTGATGGTCCGAATCCAGGACAGTCCTGACCTTCTCAACGTCGCCGAGGACTTCCAACCGCACATGGTCGAACCACGCGGTCGCACCGCTGAAGGTCATCAAACCCAGGTTGAGCGTCCGCGCGTCATCGGCTACTTCGGCGGTGATCGAGTAGTCGTCCCAGGTCTGCTTCCGCACCGGTCGATCGCCTATGTTGTCAAACGCCCCGCCACCGCCGGGGCGGTCCACGCGCAACCACATTTGCGCCCGCTCGTCGCGCTCGCCGGTGGCAACGCGGATGGCGGCGGTGACTTTGATCCGCTTGCCGCGCCACGGCTTGGCGTCGAGGGTCTGCATCAGATTGGAGAAGGTATCGACGGGGGGCGCTTGGGTGGGCCAGCGGAGTTCGGCGCAGAGCCGGCCCGACCGCGGTTGCCCGTCCGTCAGCACCGCCGTGAACCCCGCTGCCGCCAACGGCTTCGGGACGAACCAGCCCTCCGGCGTTTCTCCCAACTTCCCCGACTCGAAATCGGGATTCGACAATCGCGCGTTCTGTCCCAAGACCGGCCACACCGCGGCCAGCAGGACCAAGCCGGCAGCCGCCACTCTTTTCATGCTCGAGGCGAATTTCATAGGATCTCTGGAGGGGATGTCAGGGAGCGGCGATTTGCAATCGCCGAAACAACCTACCGCGCGGAGCGCGCTCCTCCGGAGCGAGGTATTGGTTCGGCGATTGCAAATCGCCGCTCCGCTTGCCAGCGTGACTTTACCATGAGATCGAAGCGCAATGAGCGCGCACGCTGTGGGCGCAAGGCCTCGCGTTACTTCGCCAGCTTCTTGAGCGCGGCGGCCTTGTCCGTGGTTTCCCAGGTCAGGTCTTGGTCGTCCTTGCCGAAGTGGCCGTAATTCGTCGTCTTGCTGTAGATCGGGCGGAGCAGGTTGAGCTGCTGCACGATGTCGGCGGGCTTGAAGCTGAAGGTCTTGAGCACGGCGGCGAGGATCGACTCATCGGACAGGGTGCCGGTGTCGAAGGCATCGATATGGACGCTCACGGGCTGTGGGTGGCCGATGGCGTAGGCGAATTGCACTTCGCAGCGCTGGGCGAGGCCCGCGGCCACGACGTTCTTCGCCACCCAGCGACCCATGTAAGCGGCGCTGCGATCGACCTTCGACGGATCTTTCCCCGAGAAGGCGCCGCCGCCGTGGCGACCCATGCCGCCGTAGGTATCGACGATGATCTTGCGTCCGGTCAGGCCGGTGTCGCCCTGCGGTCCGCCGACCACGAAGTTGCCCGTCGGGTTGATAAGATACTCGGTGTCCTTGGTGAGCATCGACTTCGGCAGCACGGCCTTGATCACCTTCTCGATGCAGAACTTTTCGATCTCCGCGTGCTCGGCGCCGGCGGCGTGCTGCGTGGAAATGACTACGTTCGTGATGCGCGTCGGCTTGCCGTCCACGTATTCCACCGACACCTGCGACTTCGCGTCCGGGCGCAGCCATTTAGCGGCTTTGCCTGCCTTGCGAATCTCCGTCAACTTCCGCCCGAGGCGGTGCGCATACATGATCGGCGCGGGCATTAGCTCCGGCGTTTCGTTCGACGCGTAGCCAAACATGATGCCCTGATCGCCTGCGCCCTGCTCGGCGTGCTTTTTGCCTTTCGCTTTCTTTGCGTCCACGCCCTGCGCGATGTCCGGCGACTGCGCGGTGAGGATATTCTGCACGAAAATTTTGTCCGCGTGGAAAACGTCGTCGTCATTCACGTAACCGATCTCGCGCACCGCATCGCGGACGATCTGCACGTAGTCGAGCTTCGCCTTGGTGGTGATCTCGCCGCCGACGATCGCGATATTGCTCTTTACATAAGTCTCGCACGCCACGCGGCTCGCCTTGTCCTGCGCCAGGCAGGCGTCGAGCACGGCATCGGAGATCGTATCGGCGACTTTATCGGGGTGGCCTTCGCCGACGGATTCAGAGGAGAAGATGAAGCTACGAGACATGCAGTGATTTGGAGTTTGAGGTGCCTTGGGACGGGCCAACGACATATTGACCAATCATGATGCGGTGATGTATCGCTGTTTCCTTTCCTGCCGTCAATCGCAATTTTCCGGCGTTGGAGTCTTCAGGCGGTGCCACCGCAACACGGGCGGGCAGGAGGCAGGATCGCTACCAGCGCAAAAACTCGATCAACGCGCGGAAGAAGCGGTCGCCGAAACGCACCGCGAGGAAACCGCAGAGGAGCGCGCCGCCGGCGACGGCGATCCAAAATGGGCTGGCGAAGCTGAAGAAGGAATGAGCCAGGGTGAAAAAGACCACGACCCCGCCGAACAGAAATCCACAACCGAACCGGATGCCCTTTGCCTGCGGGTCCTGTGGCTCCCAGTCGTCCACTTGGGGATCACCGTGGCGCGAGCTAGGCGCGATCCCAGGCGAGGAGCTTGCGTGCGGCCGAGCCGACCTGCTCCACGAGGCCGGGGTCGAGATCGCGCAGGAGCGGGAGCGCCGGACCGGTCTTCGCGATGCCCGCTTCGGCGACGGCGTGGTGGAGGACTGGGATGGGACCGTGGGCATTGCGCAGGGCTTCGAGGACATTGAAACCCTCGCGAATCGTCTCGGCACGCGCCAGGTCGGCTCCTTGCAGGGAACTCAGCATCTCCTGCGAGCGCCGCGGCGCGACGCACACGCAGCCACTGGTGAAAGCGTGGACGCCAAATTGTGTCCAGTGGACGATCGCGGGCTGCTCGCCGATGCCACTGACGATGAGTGCGGGATCCACCGTCTGCACGAGGCCGGCGAGGAGATCGTCTTTCGCCGGATCGTCCCGGACGACGGCGTATTTGATCCACGAGATCGCGCCCGCAGCGACGAGGGATTTCACCACCTCGAGGGTCACGTAGCCGGCATCCTTGATGTAGAGCACGATCGGGCGCCCGTATTTTTCCACGATCTTCAGGACACCGCGGCGCACGCCTTCCGGCGAACTCACCGCGACCGTCGGGAGAAGCATCGCCGTCGGAAACTTCGTGCGCGCGAGGATCGCCGCTTGATCCATCGCCATGCCGAAGTACGGCCCGACGCTCGGCACGATCCAGGTGTAGGGCGCAGCGGCGGCTTCGAGCTGGGCGAGCACGGCTTCGTATTCGCACGGGGCGATGTTGTAAAAATTTGCGTTGCCCCCGTAGAGAAGCGTGGAGACACCGCCGGCTTCGATGTGGCGGATGAGCCTGGCGTTTTCGGCGGCATCGACTTTCCCGGCCGCATCGCGGCAGAGCGGCGGCACGGAGATCACAGATTGGCGGACATCGGCGGGAGAGCAGGTCGTCTTCATCGGGACGGTGAGGGTAGGAGTGGAAAGTGAAAGTGGGAAGTGCAATGGCGCAGCCCTCCGCATCTGCATCACGCGCCATTGCACTTCCCACTTTCGTTTTCCACTGTCACCCTTTCGCCATGCCCACGGTCGCAAGATCCGGAATTTTTATCGCCTACCACTTCCCAGAGAAACGGTGGCTCGACCGCGTGCAGACGGCGCTCGAACCGATCGTGGGCGACGCGCCGATCGTCGTGTGGGACGATCGCAAGCTAGTGGGCGGTTACGCGTGGCGGGGTGAACTTGCCGACGTGCTCGCGCGCACCAAAGTCGCGGTCATGATCGTCAGCGACCCCTTCCTGCTCTCGAGCTTCATTCAGCGGGCGAAGCTGCCGTCGCTGCTGGATCGCGAGCGTGAGCGCGGTCTCCGGATCTGCTGGGTGCTGGCCGGCTACTGTCTCTTCTCCGTGGCCGGCCTGCGCGCCGACGAGGCCGGC
>JBGSYE010000107.1:0-10124 GCA_041751075.1 Chthoniobacteraceae bacterium | reverse complement strand
AGCGCGAGCAGGAGCCCGCAGGTGGACAGGAGTAATGGCAGCGATTTCATACAGTCTCCTCCGAACGGTGGGGTGGCGGATTTCCGGTTTCGCGGCGTCCCGGGGATTCCGGGGGTCGGACGATGACTTACGCTAATCGGCAAAAATCAGGCAATGAGTTTCTTTCTCGAAAGCGCCGTAGAGCGAGTGCGCCGACAGGCCACTCGCTTCCCGTGCGTCACCGATAGCGACTGGCCTTTCGGCACAGTCGCTCTACTTCCGCGGAGGAAAGCGCAGCACCGGGGTGCCGCAGAGGCGCTTCGAGAGGTCGATGGGGTCGCCGAGGTCCACCTCCGCGGGATCGACCTGATACGCCCACACATTGAACCACGTCAGCTCCGCCGCACCGTAGAGCGTGGAGAAGGCGCCATCGACGGCGTCGAGGCCGCTGGCGATGCGGATGCGGCCGATGCGCTGGACATTGAAACGCGCATCGTAGTTCAGCCAGCGCCCGCCGATGAAGACTTGGAAGTACGCGTGAAAATCCATGGCCGACCCGGGATCCTGGAAGGCGACATCGGGGACGTGGCCGACGACGTAGCGCGCTGGGAGATTGAAGGTACGGCAGAGGGCGATGGCGAGGTGGGCGAAATCGCGGCAGATCCCGAAGCCCTGGGCGATGATGTCGCTCGCGGCGGTGGTGGGGCTGCCGGAGCCCCAGCGGTATTCGATATTCCGATGCACCCAGTCGCAGATGGCCTGCACGCGCTGGAGTCCGTGCGGCACCTGGCCGAATTTCTCGAAGGCGAAATCGCGCAGCTTATCCGAATCGCAGTACCGGCTCGGGAGCGTGTAGCGGAGCAGGGGAAAGGGCAGTTCCCCGATGGGGATGGGCGCGTCGATGGCGTGGGAGTTCTCGGGCGTGGATGGCACGGAGACAAAGGCATCGTGCCGCACGCGGAAGTCGCCCGGAGGCAGGATGAACCGCTGGACGAGGTTTCCGTGATCGTCTTCCTGTTCCTCCATCGAGACGTGGGGATCGAAGCTGAGCTGCTCCTTCTCGATGTGCTGCGAGGGATCGAGCCGCGGGCGGATGAGCAGGAGGATCGGGGTGGGCTGCTCCGCGCGATAGACGAATTCCAGCCCGACTCGGATGGTGAGGTCGAGCAGGCTGCCGGTGGCGATCATGAGTGGAGTTGGGCGATGAAATCCTCGAAGAGCGAAGTGTACAATACATCGCGCTCCGGGTGATACTGGACGCCCAGGCCCCATGGATAATCGTCGATACGGACTTGCTCGATGATACCGTCGCCGGAGTGCCAGGCCTCGACGGTGAGCCCCTGGGCCACGCGGTCGAGCGCCTGGTGGTGTGAGGTATTCACCTCCGGGAAGCGGTGCCCTGCCTTCGCATCGTAGCGCAAGGGGTGGAGACGCTCCCTGCCGGGCTCCGATTGGTCGTGCTCGGGAATGTCGAGGAGCAGCGAGCCGCCGAGCGCGAGATTGAGCAACTGCATGCCCTTGCAGATGCAGAAGACGGGCAGGCGGCGTTCTAGTGTGCAGCGCAGGGCGTCAAATTCCCACGCGTCGCGAATCGGTTTGGCATTGCGGATGAGCACGAGATCGGCGGGCATCTCGGGGTGGAATTCCGCGGCCACGTCGGAGCCGCCGGTGAGGAGCAGGCCGTCGATAGAGTCGGGATCGATCGCGCCGAGCCGGGCATTGCTCACCCGCAGAGCGCGATGCGGTGCGAAAAAGGGAGCGAAATATTTTTCGTCGGCTTCGCGGATCCAGGAGGCCAGGTGCGGCATGGGCGGAAGATGGGCGGGGAAAGTGAAAGTGGAAAGTGGAATGGCGCGGTGCCGGGCGGGGGGCACGGAAGCTGCCGTCCGATGGCCTCGATGTTCCGCGCCGCACTTCTTGCCACTTTCCTCGCCGCCACCGTCGCTGCATCCCGCTCGCAGACACCGGAGTTTCGCGATGTGCCTTTCGCGCAGCTCTCGGATCGCACGGTCTCGGCGCTCGGGCAGGGAGCGCTGGCCATCCGGGCGGCGGAGTGGAAGCACGCGGAGTCCGCGCATTTCGTGTATCACTTCTTCCAGAGCTTTGTCGCGGCGCCGGTCTCGGTGGAGGCGGAGTTTTACTACGGGAGCATCGCGCGCGATCTCGGCAAGGACACCGCCCAGTGGGAGCGGAAGTGCCACATTTTCATCTTCGAGCGGCCGGAGGATTGGAGGAGCTTCCAACAGCGCGGGCAGCTCGATCCGTGGACCGGCGGGCTGCATGTGCAGGGCGAACTCTTCGTGGTACGCAATCCGCAGTTCAAATTCAAAGGGCCGACGCTCGCGCACGAGGTCACGCATCTGGTGATCCATCGCTTCTACGGCAATGGCGTGCCGCGCTGGCTCAATGAGGGGTTTGCGGAATACGCCGGGGTGCGCGGCTACGCGGCTTTTCACCGGGCGCGGGGCTATCGGTCGCGCCCGCTGTCGCAGGCGGTGGATCCGGCGCGATTCATCCCGCTCGCGCAGCTCACGGCGATGCTCGACTACCCGGCGGAGACGGAGCAGGTGCTGACATTTTACGATGAGTCCGAGCGGCTCGTGCGCTTCCTCGTGGCGGCGGACAAGCGCGGCTTCGGGCTCTTCCTCGAAGCGATCGCGCAGGGCAACCGCCCGGACTCGGCCCTGGCGAAAGCTTTCGGCAACCGGTTTCCGAGCTTGGACGCCTTGGAGCGTGAGTTTAAGACTTACGCCACCAAGGACCATGCCGCCGCCGATTAACCGATTTCAAATTTGCTGGGCGCTCGCTCTGCTCGGCGGAGCGGCGTGGGCGCAGGCTCCGGCGGCGACTCCGCGGCCATTCTTTGCGCAACCGGCGGCGAGCGCGGCTCCGCGCGATGTGAAGCTGATCGAGAAGCCCTTCGAGGCGCTCTCAAATCAGGAACCGAACGAGAAGGGCAAGCTCGCGCTGGGCATCTCGCCGGAGAAGTGGAAGCACGCGGAGACCGAGAATTTCATCCTGCACTACAGGCGCGTGACCGAGGCGCAGAAGGTGGCGCGCGAGGTGGAGTACAATCTCTGGTATGTGGCCACGCAGCTCGGCGCGACCAAGGAGCGCTACTCGCGCCGCTCGCACGTCTTCATTTTCGAGGACGACGAGGAGTGGAAGAAGTTCAAGGGATTGCTCGGGCCTGGGGGGCTCTCGTGGGCTTCGAGCTTTGCGTTCGGAGATGAGCTTTTCCTCAATGTGCGCGGGAGCGGCGGCGGCGGATTTGACTCGCAGTTGCTCGCGCATGAGACGACGCACGCGGTGGTCGCGCGCCTCTTCAGCGGACGCCGCTGGCCGCTGTGGCTGAACGAAGGCTTCGCGGAATACATGGGCGGGGCCAGCGTCGCCGCCCGCAAGGGGCAATCGACCAAGCGCTTTCAACGCACGCTCGGCGCCGCGGAGATGCCGCTCGCGAAACTCGAGGCGACGAACGTGTATCCCATGGACCCGCTGGAGATCGGACAGCTCTACCAGAGCTCGGAGAAATTCGTGCGCTTCCTCATGAACGAGTTCCCCAAGGATCGCTTCGTGAAATTTATCGATGCCGTGCTGGAGGACAAGGGGATGGAGAAGGCCGTGATCGAGGTGTATCCCGACAAGGTGAAGGATTGGGATTCCTTCCTGCGCCGCTACGAACGCTTCACGAAGTAATGCCCGCCGCGAAGAAACCAGCGCAGACGGCGATCCACGCCGTGGTCGGATCGGATGAAGCGGAGATCAAACGCGTGGCGCGGGAGCTGGCGGACAAGCTCACGCCGCCGGGTGACTTCGGCACGGACATCATCGATGGCGTGGCGGAAAACGCTGACGCCGCAGTGGGGAGGATCCATGCGGCGATCGGAGCGCTGAATACCTTTGCGTTCTTCGGCGGAGCGAAGCTCGTGTGGTTGAAGAGCGCGAATTTTCTCGCAGAAAATCCCATGGGTCGCGCGCAGGGAGTGATCGAAGCGCTCGAAGCGCTCACCGCGACCCTCGCCGGCGGATTGCCGGAGGGCACGCGCTTCCTCCTCAGCGCGATCGACGTGGACAAGCGGCGCTCCTTTTTCCTGAACCTGAAGAAAGTCGCGAGCGTGACGATCATCGAGAAGCTCGACACGGGAAAGAGCGGTTGGGAAGAGGCGGCCGGAGCGCTGGTCCGCGATCTCGCCGCGGCGCGCGGGCTCGATTTCTCGGCGGAGGCGATGGAGTTTTTCGTCCTCTGCACAGGAGGCGAGCGCCGCGTCGCCGAGAGCGAACTCGACAAGCTCGACCTGTATCTCGGGCCTGCACGCCGCGTCGTGGGCATCGCCGACGTGCGTCTGCTCGTGCCGGTGTCGAAAGCGGGCGTGATCTTCGAACTCGGCAATGCGCTCGCTGCCCGGCAGCTCCCGCGCGCTCTCGATCTGCTCGATCAACTTCTTTTCCAAGGCGAAAGCGCCATCGGCATCCTGCTTCTCGCCGTCATTCCCACGGTGCGCAATCTCCTCGTCGCCCGCGATCTCATGACCCGCCACCGGCTCCAGCGTCCGGCACAGGCATTCTATTTCGGCAAGACCCTCGAACGCCTCGCGCCCGAGGCGCTGGCTCACCTGCCGCGCAAGAAAGACGGGACGATGAATACATTCGCTCTCGGCATCGCCGCCCAGCACGCCCACCGCTTCGAGCTGCCGGAACTCCGCGCCGCGCTCGCGTCGTGCCTCGAAGCCAATGTCCAGCTCGTGACTTCCGGCCTGGCGCCGCAGGTCGTGCTCAGCCAGCTCCTCGTGCGCATCTGCTCGCGCCCCTAGCTATGCCGCCGGTCGTGCTCGCCGTGCTCATCGGCATTCTCAGCGGGGTCGTCGCCGCGCTTTGCGGGGTGGGCGGCGGGATCGTGATGGTGCCGTTTTTCGTCCTCCTCATGGGCATGGAACAGAAGACGGCGGTCGCGACTTCGCTGGCCGCAATCGTCCTCACCGCGCTCCTGGCATCCGCCCGGAATCATGTGAATCACTTCATCGACTGGAGGGTCGCCGTCGCCTCCGGTCTGGCCGGGGCGACCGTCGCGTGGTTCGCCGCCGATGCGCTAAAGCACCTCAGCAACGCGACCCTCACCCGAATCTTCGCCGTGGTCCTCATCCTCGTCGGAGTGAGAATGCTCTTTCAAAAGTAGCAGTGCTTATCCAAAGAGCTCAAAACCAAGGTTTTATCCTGATATAAATTTTTTTAAAGAAATCGCTTGCCGGGTTCGAGCGCCGGGTGCATTCTCCGCACGTAGTTTTTAAAGATTGTTCTGGGGGGAACATCAGCCCTTCGTAGCCACTCGGCTGCGGGGGGCTGAATTTTTTTGGGGGGACATCGCGCCGATTCTCCAAGCGGTCGAGGCCGTCGAGCGGACGGCCACTTTCCTCTTCACACGAGTCCTACAGCCGCGGAGTCTCCCAGCGATGCCCGAACTGACCCCCGCCGAATGGCTCCTGGCGATCCTCGGAGCCCTCGGAATCGGAGTGGCCAAGAGCGGTTTTGCCGGCGTCAGCATGCTGCATGTGTTGGTGTTTGCCTTCCTCTTCGGCGCGCGCGATTCCACCGGCGTCGTCCTCCCGATGCTTATCGCGGGCGACATTCTCGCCGTCTTCGCATTTCGCCAGCATGCGCGATGGGACTATATCCGGCGGATGCTTGGCCCGGCACTCGTCGGCGTGATCGCGGGCTGGCTCCTCATGCACCGCCTCTCCGAAACGGCCTACAAGCCGCTCATCGGCGGGACGATTCTGGGGCTGACCATGCTCCAGCTCTGGCGTCAGACGCGGCCCGCCCTCTTCGAGAGGGTGCCCCATACTGCGGGGTTTGCGTGGTCGATGGGGTTGCTCGCCGGAAGCACCACCATGCTCATCAACGGCGCCGGGCCCATCATGGCGCTGTACTTCCTCGCAGTCGCGCTTCCGAAACTCGAACTCGTCGGCACCAGCGCGTGGTTCTTCCTCATCGTCAACTGCCTCAAGGTGCCCTTCAGCGCGAGCCTCGGGCTGATCCACGTCGATAGCCTGAAGCTGAATGCGATGCTCGTGCCCGTGATCGCCGCCGGTCTGTTCTTCGGACGCTGGCTCGTGCAGCGAATCCCGCAGCGTCTCTTTGACGCGCTGCTGCTCATCTTTGCCGCCGTCGCCGCCTTGCGGCTGGTCGGACTCTTTTAGGCTCGCGGGCTCCACTCGCACCGCTACCTTCCGCCGCCATGCTCCTGAAATTCCTCGCCAAATATCGCGACGCCGGACTCCTCGTGCTCCGCATCGGACTCGGCATCGCCTTTCTCATCCACGGGCTCCCCAAGCTCACCGGTGGGCCGAAAGTGTGGAAGGGAGTGGGCGCTGCGATGAGCAACGTGGGCATCGACCAATTCCCGGAGATGTGGGGCTTCCTCGCCGCCGTGACCGAGGGCATCGGCGGCGTCCTGCTCGTGCTCGGCGCCTTTTACCGTCCCATCTGTCTGTTGCTGAGCTTCACGATGGTCGTGGCCACCTGTCAACTCACGCTCGGAACCGACAAGCCCGACTACAAATTCTATTCGCACCCGCTGAAAATGGCCGTGGTCTTCTTCGGCCTCGCCTTCATCGGGCCGGGAAAATTTTCCGTCGATAAAGACTGAAAAAGACCTTGCACGGCGGAACTGCGCCGCTACTTTCGCCCTTCACAAATCGCGGGGTGGAGCAGCCCGGTAGCTCGTCAGGCTCATAACCTGAAGGTCGCAGGTTCAAATCCTGCCCCCGCAACCACTCTTAAATCTCTCAAAGAGTGGAAATTGCACAGCGAATGGCGTTCGCTGTGGAGACCGAAAGAGGCGGTCGAAACACCCTCGAAATGCAGGAAAATGCACCGAAATTCGCACGGGGAGTTGCACGGGAAGAAATTTCAGTCGTTTGCAACGGCGCTCAATGCGCGATTTCGGCAAACCGATACGGCAAATCACCGGGATCAAATCAGATTCGTGCGCCGCTGCCTGCACCTTCCCACCGGGAAGGAGATTGTGCTTGCGAGCCGGCGGCTGTTCGGACTTCCTCCCACGCACTTGTGAATTTCCCCCGTGCTTGCGGTCTTTCTGCCGCGCTCTTGCTCTCCGGCTGCGCAATGGACGTGGCGAATCGCTACTACGCCGCGGAGCGATTTCCGGCCAAGGATGTCAGCCAGGTTGAACTTCTCTTCCGCGCGCCATCGCGGAAGTTCACCGCGATTGCGGATTTCCAGTCGCGTGGCGAATCGCCGGAGAGTATGCGGAAGCGTGCTGCGGGGATCGGAGCCGACGCGGTGATTGTCACGCCGTTGGGCGGGCTCTACGCGCCTTCTGAGCAGTGGGCGGGCAATGATCGAATGTCGCGCACGTATTCTCGAATCGTCGGAACCGCCATCAAATATACCCCATGAAATCCATCGCTCTCCTCACTCTTCTCGTGGCCGCTTGCGCACTGTCTGCCTGCTCCACGGTGGACATTACAAAGACCGGCAGAGGCTATCGTCCTCCAACGAACCCGAACGCCGTCGAGATTCTGATGACCGTGCCCACGCGCCCATACGAGGAGCTTGGTTCGATCACCGTCCAAGGATTTCAACTGCGAGACGAGGCCAAGATGCACAACGCGATTCGCGCTAAAGCGGCTCCGTTGGGTGCGAGCGGCGTCATCATCCAGAGCCAAGGCATCGTGCCGACGGGTTTCGGCGGCGGCACCCGTTGGGCAACGGGTGTTGCAATCGGCTGGAAGTAGCAGCGGCCTTTGTTCCGTCACTGCGGCGATGCGCGATAGAAGCGCCGGGTGAACCCGGAAGAATCAAGGAATCTCAGGGTGCCGTTGGCGCTCGCCCCGGTTGCGAAGGGTAGCCATTCGCTGAGGTCGGTTGAAGCCTCGATAGCGTAGGGGAGCTGGAGTTTGCCGGTGAAGACGATTTCAAACTCGCCCGTTGGCAGAAAGCGCATGAAGTCCACGCACGGAAGCGGATCGAAGCAACCGGCCTTGCCGCTGCGTCGCAGGTCGCGTCCCAGCATCGGCCACGAACTATTTGCCGGGCCGCTGGTTCCGAAGATGGCGTACAGTTTCCCATCCGCAGAGCCGACGTAGATCGTTCCATCCGCTCCGATTGCAGGTGAGCCGGTAGTCTGCCCCCCGGTTGAGAAAGCCCACGTTTGCGTTCCGGTGGGATTCACCGCGTAGAGCTTTCCGTCATCCGCTCCCACGTAGATGGTCCCGTCCGCAGAGACAGCGCAGGCCGTGTCGCCGCTACCGACGGCGGGGAATACCCACTGTGGCGTGCCGCTGGCGTTGATCGCGTGGACTCCACCGTAAGCTCGGAAGTACACTGTGCCATCTGTGCCGACGACAGGCAGGCCGCGCGCGCCGTACGTGCCGGGGCCGGGGTAGGGAACCGACCAATGCAGCAAGCCATCGGGTCGAAGCGCGAAGAAGTACCCGTTTTCGGAACTCGAATAGAGCACCCCATTTGCGCCAATCGCAGGGGATGAAACTCCGTCGTTTCCGGCGCGAAAGTACCACTTCTGATTTCCATCCGGGGTGAAGGCGATGACAGATCGCGCATCCGCGAAATACAGCGTGCCGTCGGCCGCAATGGCGGGAAAGTTTTCGCGCATGTTGCCATTGTTCCACTCCTCCCACCTTGTCGTTCCGTTGGGATTGATTGCAAAGAGCCGGCGCGGTTCCCCCGCGAGGAAGTAGATGGTTCCGTTTGTCCCGATCACCGGCAGACAGGCACGGGTCGCCGATGCGTAACTTGAACCGCTAGTCGTTCCGGTCGGGATGCTCCATTTCAAATCACCAGCGGGGCTGAACGCACAAAAGCTCCCTGATAGGCCGATGTAGATCGAACCATCAACCGCCACGGTGGGACTACCACTGCTGCCGTTGCCAAACAGGTCACGTCCGAAGTTGTACCGCCATTTCTCGGAACCGTCTGGATTCAGCGCGAAGACCTTCCCCTCTGCGGAGCCGAAGTAGATCGTGCCATCGGCAGCGATGGCCGCAGACGAAACCGCCGAAGGCAAGCGGGGAGCGTGCGTGTCAAAATTCCAGCGTTCCGTGCCCGGAGCTTGGCCTGCGCAATGAATGGCAGTCGCTGCGAAGACGCAGAGGGCGAGGAAGCTTGTGTGCGGGGGCATATCCTGAATCCGCGGGTGATTCAGGCAGCATCTCAGCCGCGCAGGGGCGTGCAGTCAAGGGCAGCGCGGGGCGCGGAAGATGTCCGGGGTGGCACTGAGCGGTTGCGTGAGGCGGTGATGGACTCGCACACGCCTTGCACTCCGCGCGTCGCGCCGCCATCATGATGCGATGTGGCTTTTGAACCGCGTCGAGGTTGTGTCCTTCGGGCCGGTACTACGTTGCGCGTTTTCGCGGTTGGCCGCAGTGTGTGCAGGCGTCTTTGAAGGCTGCGGTTCGTTTTTCATTGGTGTGATGTCATCATGAGTTGGCGGGTTTTTTTTGGGAACCGGTACGCGGAAATTGAAATGTTCCTGATCGGTATCCGCTGTGCGACTTCATCGGGAGAGAAGAGACACTGGCGCGCTCCCGTAAAGGGAAGCGCGCGCCAGCGTCTCTCTCCAGTCTGGCGCATGACTTCGGCAGTGGTTTTCCGAAGTGCCAAAGTCTCTGGCAAGGTCTCAGGCAAGGGTCTGCTCATGGCGGGAAATCCTGATTTCAGGATTGGTCTTCGGACGGGGAATCCGCCAGACGTGAAGCTCTCCGGCTTCCAGCAATTCTTCGAGTAACCCGCGCGCTCGTTTTTCGCCGAAGTCGGCGCTTTGTGCAGCGGAGAGAAGCGCGTTCTTGGGTATTGAGTCTTCCGTCGGAACCAATGCTTTCAAGCCCTCCTTGGTCTTTCGGGTTTTGCATCCCGGCTTGCTCGATTCCACTTGTGCCGCGTCTGCTTCATTTGCCTCGCGCCAGAAAATACCGTCGCTGGCCTCGTGACAGAACAGACGGACGATAACGCGCTGGCCCGCGTTGTCGCACCAGTCGATGCGCCGGCCACGCTTGGCCGCGATGAACTTGAAGACGCGGGGCGTGTGCGTCGGATCAATCACGATCATCGCGCGGCACCAGTTCGTGAGGTCCGCGCTGCCAGCGCCGGCATACATCCAATCGCTC
>JBGSYE010000106.1:0-6457 GCA_041751075.1 Chthoniobacteraceae bacterium | reverse complement strand
GCGCGCTCCAGCATCCGCCAGAGATCGCGGCTCACCGGCACGGCCTTCCCCTGTCCCGACGTGTGGGAGAGCCGGCTCAGCTCCGAGTCGGGATCGTAGTCGCTGAGGATGGCGTTCAGGAGTGCGATCCGCTCGAATGCCGCATCGGCGGCGGCCCGGGCGGCGGCTTCGTCCGCGGCGTAGAGCGTGATGCGGAAGGGCACGCCCATTTCGGCCTTTTCGTAGGCGAAGCGCTGGAGGTTTTCACCGCGCGCGTTTCCGGCGAGGAGGATGGCGATCAACATCCAACATCCAACATTCAACATCCAACATTCAATGAACCCGCCGCACGCGTCCCGAGGCATTGGATGTTGGATGTTGGATGTTGGATGTTGGATGTTCATCCCGCATCGCAAGTACGCGCGCCGCCGGGACAAATCCAGCCAGCGCTTGCCGCTGTTTCGTGAACGTCCCACAGTCCCGCCTGTCTCACCCCGCTCCCATGCTCCCAAAACTCGCCGCGCTCGCCCTCACCCTCGTCCTTCCGCTCCCGGCGGCGCTCGCCAAGGAATCCACCCCGGCGACGGATCGCGTGCAGATCAAGCCGATCAAATTCGTCGAATACGATCTGCCAAATGGACTGCACGTCATCCTGCACCAAAATCACGCCGTGCCCGTGGTCTCGACCTACGTGCTCTACCACGTCGGGAGCAAGAACGAGCGGCCCGACCGCACCGGGTTCGCGCACTTCTTCGAGCATCTGATGTTTGAAGGCAGCGAGAACATCCCGCGCGGAACCATCGACAAGCTCATCTCCGGCGCGGGCGGCAATCTCAACGCGAGCACCTCCTTCGACCAGACCGACTACTACTTCAACGTGCCCGCCAACCAGCTCGCCCTCGCCCTGTGGATCGAGAGCGAGCGCATGCTGCACGCAAAGATCGACGAGAAGGGCGTCGAGACTCAGCGGCAGGTGGTGAAGGAGGAAAAACGGCGGGGCGTGGACAACCGGCCTTACGGCACGCTCTTCGAGGAACTCTCGAAGCTCGTCTTCAAAGACACGCCCTACTCCTGGGTGCCGATCGGCTCCTTCCAATACATCGACGACGCGAAGATCGAAGAGTTCCGCGACTTCTACAAAACGTACTACATGCCGAACAACGCCACCCTCGCCGTGGCCGGCGACTTCGATCTCGAAGAAGCGAAAAAGCTCATTGCGGATTATTTCGGCGACATCCCGCGCGGCCCCGAGATCGTGCGGCCGAAGATCGAGTGGACCACCGACGCTCCCGGCACGCGCAAGGATGTGCAAAAGGACAACACTCCCCTGCCCGCAACGCTGCACGCCTGGCGCGCGCCGACGGAGAC
The DNA here is from genome assembly GCA_041751075.1 of Chthoniobacteraceae bacterium. GTDB lineage: Bacteria > Verrucomicrobiota > Verrucomicrobiia > Chthoniobacterales > Chthoniobacteraceae > JANNXQ01. The sequence continues at coordinate 5,110 of JBGSYE010000106.1, read as the reverse complement.
CCACCCCGATGCCTACGCGCTGGAGATGCTCGGCAGCATCCTCTCCAGCGGACGCAGCTCGCGGCTCTACCGCCGGCTCGTGGAAAAAGAGCAAGTCGCGATGGAAGTCGATGCCTTCCCCTATCTGCTCGAAAAGGCCGGGATGCTCGGCGTGTATGTGATGGGCCAGACGAATGTGCCGCTCGATCAACTCGACGCGCTCATCACCGAGGAGGTCGAGAAGGTGAAAGCGGAAGGCGTGACCGAGGAGGAATTGCAGAAGGTCCGCAACCAGCGGGAGGCGGAGTTTGCGAATGCCTTCGGCTCCATGTCGCAGCGGGCGAAGAACCTCGCGCGCTACCGGGTCTTCTACGGCGACGCGAATCTCATCAACACAGAGCTGGACCGCTACCTTGCCGTCACCCGCGACGACTTGAAGCGCGTCGCGAACAAATACTTCACCAAGGACGGAGTAAACGTCCTCCGCTACCCGCCGCGCATCGGAAAACCCAAGAGCCAGGAACCCGCATCGAATTGAGCGCGAACCCACTGACCACAATGCATTCCGCCACTTCCCTCATCCGCCGCTCGTTCGGATTCTCCGCTCGCTCGCTGGCCATCGCTTCGGTCCTGGCTTCCGGCTCGTGGAGCCTTCTCCCCGCCGCAGTCGATCGCTCGAAGAAGCCCGGCCCCGGCCCAGCCCCCGCCGCATCCTTCCCCGACTACGCGGAGAAGACACTGCCAAATGGCTTGAAAGTTTTCGTCATCGAGGACGACCGCAAACCGACCGTCACCTTCCGGCTGATCATCAAGGGCGGCGCGCTCCACGACGGTAAGAAGACGGGCCTGAGCGCATTCACGGCCACGCTGCTCAACCGCGGCACCTCGACGCGCGATGCCGCGACTTTCGCGCAGGAGACCGACGCGATCGGCGTGAAGGTCGAGGCCAGCTCCGGGGCGGATGCGATCAGCGTCAGCGCCGGCGGGCTCACAAAGTACACTGACAAGATTCTCGAGTTCCTGACCGACGTCTTGCTGCATCCGGCGTTTCCGGAAGAGCAACTGGAGAAGGTGCGCAAACAGGCGCTCTCGAAGCTCGCCTCGGAGAAACAGGAGGCCGACGCGCTCGCGGGTAAACTCGCGGGCAAAGCCGTCTTCGGCGAGCACTCCTACGGCGACTACAATACCGAGGAGAGTTTGAAGGCGATCCGCCGCGAGGATCTCGTGTCTTATCACGCGACGTGGTTTGCGCCGAATAACGCGACGCTGGCCGTGGTCGGCGATGTGAAGGCCGCGGACATCCTGCCGGTGGTGGAAAAAGCGTTCACGGATTGGAAGCAGCGCGAGATTCCGGCGGATGCCACCGGAGCGCCTCCCGAGATGCGTGGGCTCACGATCCATCTCGTCGATCGCCCCGGCTCCGTGCAGAGCAACATCGTCGTCGCCCAACCCGGTCCGGCGAAGAACGTCTCCGATCTGCCGGAACTCAACGTGCTCAACGGTACGCTCGGCGGCGGGTTCAGCGGACGCCTCTTCCAAAACCTGCGCGAGAAACACGGCTGGACCTACGGCGCCTACTCCGCCTTTGGCCCGAACAAGCACGGCGGCGTCTTCACCGCGAGCGCGGAGACGCGCAACGCTGTGACCGCGCCGGCGATTCGCGAAATCCTCGCCGAAATGAAGCGGCTCCGCGAAGAACCCGTGCCGCCTGCGGAACTCGAACTCCAGCGCCAGTACAACGTCGGCAACTATCTCCTGAGCCTCGAGAGCGCCGGGCGCATCGCCACCCGCGTCCAGGACATCGACCTGTATGGAATGGCTCCGGACTTTTATAAGACCTACGCCAGCCGCATGGCCGCCGCTACGCCCCAGAAGGTGCAGGAGCTCGCGAAGAAATATCTCAGCGTCGAAGACACCGCGATCATCGTCGTCGGCGAAGCAAAGGAAGTCCGCCCGGAACTCGAGAAACTCGGCAAAGTCATCGAATACGACACTGAGCTGAAGCCGCTCTGAAAACGGCGTAGCCAATCGGCGCGGCCTTCGCGTACGCTCTTCATTCCAATCTCCAAACCCCACACATCCATGAACCCTCCCTCTCATAACGACGCGCTCTCCCGCCGTCTCTTCCTGAAACGCACCTCCACCGCGGTCGCCGGAGGCGCCCTCCTCGGCGCGCTCGATCCGAGCCGCTTTGCACATGCGGCGGGCGGCACCGATGAGTTGAAGATCGCAATCGTCGGCATTGGCGGCCGGGGCTCTGGCGCGGCAAATCAGGCTCTGAACACCTACAGTCTCGGGCCGGTGAAACTGGTCGCGATCGCCGAGGTACATCAGGACCGGCTCGACAAGGGGCTGGCCAATCTCAGCAAGCAGCATCCCGATCGCGTGGATGTGCCGAAGGAGCGCCAGTTCCTCGGCTTCGATGCCTACAAGAAGGCCATCGAGACCTGCGACGTGGCGATCCTTTCCACGCCACCGGGAGTCCGTCCGATGATGTTCGAGGAAGCGGTGCGGCAGGGCAAACACGTCTTCATGGAGAAGCCGGTGGCCAGCGACGCCGCAGGCGTGCGCAAGGTGCTCGCAGCGGCAGCCGAGGCGAAGAAGAAGAACCTGAAGGTGGGCGTCGGCCTCCAGCGGCATCACCAGAAGGGCTACATCGAAACGATGAAGCGCCTCCACGGTGGCGACATCGGCGACATCGTCTCGATGCGCTGCTATTGGAATGGCCGTCGGCCCTGGCAGAGGAAGCGTGCGGATTTGGAGGCGGAATACGGCAAGCTCACCGAGATGCAATATCAGCTCCGCAACTGGTACTACTTCACCTGGATCGGCGGCGATCACATCGTCGAGCAGCACATTCACAATCTCGACGTGATCAACTGGCTGAAGAAGGGCCACCCGGTGAAGGCGCGCGGCATGGGCGGTCGGGAGATCAATCTGGGCGGCTCGGACGACGGCGAGATCTACGATCACTTCGCCTGCCAGTTTGAGTATGAGGATAACTCGATCTGCTACAGCGAATGCCGGCATCAACCGGGCTGCTGGAACAGCGTCTCCGAGTACGCAGTCGGCACGAAAGGCCGCGCGGAAATCAATGGCTACAAGATCTTCGGCGCCGAGCAGTGGCGGCACAAAAACGAGAACGACAAGGATCCCTACCAGCAGGAGCACGACACGCTCTTTGCCGCGATCCGCAACAACAAAGAGCACAACGAAGCCGTCTATGGCGCGGAGAGCTCGATGACGGCGATCCTCGGTCGGATGGCGGCCTACTCCGGCGTGGAACTGGAGTGGGACGCGGCGCTCAATTCAAAGATCGAGCTGATGCCCGAGGAACTCGGCTGGGACAAGATGCCGCGCGTCGTACCCGGCCCGGACGGCCTGTATCCCCGCGCCATCCCCGGCCAGACCAAGGTGATTTGAGCCGTCTGGGTTTGAAAACTCACGCGCCTCGCGGCTCGATAGCGGGCCGCGGGGCGCTTCGTGCGTAGAGCGAGTGTGCCGACAGGCCACTCGCTATTTTGAGCGCGCGGTAGCGAGCAGTCTGGAAGACCTCTTCGCGCTACGCGACCACGCGCTCCGGGTAGTCGGTGAAGACGCCATCGACACCCCAGCCACGCAGACGCGCGATGTCGGCGGGCTCGTTCACGGTATAGACATAGACACGCAAGCCACGGCGGTGCGCCTCGTCGATGAAGCCCCTGGTGGCATAGCGGAGCGCGGGATTCACGGCGACCGCCCTGACCCAGCGGGCATTGAACCAGCAGAGGCGCGATGGCCGGGCGAGGAGCAGCGCGATCGGGATGCGCGGATCGAAGATCGCCCGCAACTCGCGACGACTGAAGGACGACACGAGGAAATCCGAGTAGTGCCAGCCGTGCTGCGTGACGAGTTCGCGGAGGAGCGCTGCGACCGGCGCGGCGGTGCGCGGCCCTTTCAGTTCGACGTTGATGACCGCCCGCCGCGCGACCGTCTCGCAGACTTCGCGGAGCGTCGGGATGCGCTCGCCATGACCGGCGTCGAGCGTGCGGAGATACGCGAAGGACTTGCGGGAGAGCAGGCCGGCTCCATTGCTCGTGCGCTCGAGCTTCGCGTCGTGGAAGACGACGAGAGCGCCATCCACAAACCAGACATCGACCTCGACGGCATTGGCGCCGAGCTCCAGCGCGCGGCGGATCGAGCGGAGCGTATTCTCCGGCTCATGTCCGCGCGCGCCGCGGTGGCCGATGCAGAGGAAAGGCGGCACACGCAGGAGAGTAGCGGCGCATCGAACCCGTGACAACCGCGCGTCGGCTCAGGGCGCTGTGCCCGGGGCTGCGCAGACCAATTCCCCGCTTTGCACATGGAGGAAAATTCCCTCTACTCCCGCCCTCCATGAGCGCCCAATTCGATGTCCGCTACACCGCGCAACTCGCGCGCCTGCATCTCTCCGAGGAGGAGATCGCCAAGTTCCAGGCCCAGCTCTCGCAGGTGCTGGCCTATGTGGAAAAGCTCGAACAGGTCGATGTCTCCGGCGTCGAGCCGACCGCGCACGCAAATGCGCTCTTCAATGTCTTCCGCGCTGATGAGCCGCGGGACGGGTTCACGCCGCAGCAGGCGCTCGCCAATGCGCCGCGCGAAGCGAACCAGCTCTTCATCGTGCCAAAGGTGATCGAATAGCGCATGGAACTGCCGTCCCTCTCCGTCACCGAACTCCAGGCCAAACTCCGCGCGCGGGAAATCTCGCCAGGGGAAGTCGTGCGCGCCCTCGATGCGCGCATCGCCGCGGTCGATCCGCAGATTCACGGCTACCTCTCGCGCGATCTCGACGCAGCGCTCGCGGAGGCGGAGCGCGCGGATGTCTCGCTCCCACTCGGCGGCGTGCCGATCGCGATCAAGGACGTGATCAACGTCGCCGGCGAGCCCTGCACCGCCGCGTCGAAGATTCTCGAAGGCTACCGCTCGAACTACGATGCCACCGTCATCCGCAAGCTGCGCGTCGCGGGCGCGATTCCCTTCGGACGCTGCAATCTCGACGAGTTCGCGATGGGTAGCTCGACTGAAAATTCCGCCTACGGGCATACGCGCAACCCGTGGGATCCCTCGCGCATCCCCGGCGGCTCCAGTGGCGGCTCGGCGGCGGTGGTCGCGG
>JBGSYE010000105.1:0-3560 GCA_041751075.1 Chthoniobacteraceae bacterium | reverse complement strand
ATCGTCCGCGTGCGGCACCAACTCGGCGATCAGTTCGCAGTATTCGCGCGGCGACAGTCTGGCGATGGCGTCTTTGATTTCAGCAACCGAACTCATGGGCCCGAGAATCGCGCATCTCCGCGCTCGTGGCAAGGCTTCGGGCGGGTCTTCCACCCTGGCCGACGTGCGCTGCCCGCCATCAATTCCGGCGCGAACGGAAGAAGCGCCTTGGCTGGCCTTCGATGGAATAGAAGCGGGTGATGACTCCGCCCGCGCCGATGATGGGCGTCTCGGTCGTGATCCAATTTGCGAGGTCGGTGGAGGCTTCGATGCGGTAGCTGATCCCGTTCGCCGCGTTGAAGCGGTATTCGACCGCGGTGAGGATGCTGGAGAGTGAATCGGGAGTGCTTGCCCCGGAGGTGGGGCTGAATCCGGTCGAGACCTCAAAGCCGTCGTCGAACCCATCGCCATCGGTGTCCCGGATATGAGGATTGGAACCATAGCCGTTGACCTCTTCGCCATCGCTCAATCCATCCCCATCGGTATCGGCGATGTTTGAGTTGGTTCCAGTATTTGTCGGAGACACATAGGTGCCGGTCCCGGTCTCATAGATGTCCGGGAGTCCATCCCCATCGGTATCCGGTCCCAGCGTGCCTATGTAGCGGATCACCAGGAAGTCGCTGCTTCCGCCTGCCAGCACGATCTTTCCATCACTTTGCAGCGCCAGCTTGGGCTCATTGCTCACTCCCGTAGTCGTCACCTTGCCTTGTGAGCCGAAGGTCGAGTCCAAGGTACCGTCTGGATTATACACTACCAACCCGTAGATGCTGCTGCTCGCGGTTCCAGCAACGACGATCCGGCCCTCATTCTGGACGGCGATGGAATAGGGGATGTCCGACCCTGTTCCAAAAGGAGTCACGACTTTTCCCGAGCCGTTGAAGGTTGTATCAAGCGTGCCATTGGAGGTGCGCCCGACGACGGCAATTTTTCCATCGGGGTGGATGGCCACACCCTGCCCATAATCATCAGCACCTATTACGAGCCCAAAATCAGTAAATACCTTGCCAGCAGTGCCAAACGTCGAGTCAAGACTTCCGTCCGCGTTATAGCTCCGGGGCCTCAGCGAGCCGACCGGCCAGCCACGCCAAATCGGCGGGGAGCTTTTTGTGACCGTCCTTCACGTAGCCAGCCACGAGCGCCGTGAACGCGGGCGTTTCGACGACGGCAAAGGGGCTCGCCACCATCGCCCCGGTTAGGCCAGCGCCGCGAGATAGCCGGCCAGCGCCTTCGATCCCTCGAGCGCCTTGTCAAGCGGTTCGGCTCCGAAGGGCGTGCGATACTCGGCCAGTTCGTAGTCGATGGTCTTGCCGTCCTGCGTGCTGGCCCACGGCGCTTCCGCGTGCGTGGCGGCCTCGATCTGCGCCGCGGTGGCGTCGGCCCAATCCGTCGCCACCTTTTCGAGCGTCTGCATCTCCGCGCCGGTGAAAACATTCGGATCAAACTTCGCGCCGAGCGTGATGAGCCGGTGCTGGGCATAGGCACCCACGGGCACCTTCACCTCCTTGACGAGCCCCTGCGTTTCCATCCGTTTGATAAGCTTTTCCGCGTCCTTCGGGTGAGGCCCGTGCGGCAGCTTGCGATAGACCGCGCCCGTCACCGGTCGCCCGTATTTCTCCAGATGGTCGAAGTCCACGAAGTAGAGGAGCTTCATCAGCTTGGTGCGCCCGAGGTGGACGTTGTTGATGCGCTCCAGGAAATACAGGATGACCTGCTGCATTTTCTCTTCCGAGAATTTGGGCGGTTGGTCGTTCACAGGCACATGTGAACCATGCAGGGCGTGTGCCGTCAAACTTCGCACGCTCGCCGCCGCGCTCTCGCAACTCCCCAACTCGGGAGGAGCTTTCTGTGCGCTTCGCTTGCCCGCTGTCGCGGATTCAGCGCGGCAAGCCGCCGCACGACCTCGGAGACACTGCCAGGACGGCGTGAGACTTGGGCGACCGCAAACCTAATCCCGATAGATTTCCCGGCGATGCCCGATTTGCACCACGAGCACCACGAGCACGGCGTCTTGAATCTGATAGACGATGCGGTAATCCCCGACGCGGACCCGGAAAAGCTCCTCGCCGCCTTGCAGCATCACGCAACCGGGAGGGCGGGGATTCTCCGCCAGCCCGTCGATGGTTTCCCGCAAGCGCGAATGCAACCGGCGATCCGTCAGATCGCGCAGGAACTTCGCCGCCTGACGCTCAACGGAGACCGTGTAGGCCATCCAGTTCCGCCTTCACTTTTTCCCAAGGCACAGGCTCTTCACCCGCCTCGATCCTCGCCAGCGCCGCCTGAGCAGCGGCCAAATCCTCCGCATCCTCCCGCGCTTCCAAGTCCGCCAGGTCTTCGATGAGCGACACCACCCGAGCGGCCCTTTCCTCCGAAAGAGTCTGCATCTTGGCGATGGCGTCGGCAACGGCAGTCATGGGTGTGAGATTCCCACGCACGCGCGCGAGCGTCAACGTCGGGAAAAGACATCGCCGAATGCCCGCGAACGTCGCCGAAATGGGTGGAAGTGTTCTGACTTCCGTTCTGACTTTGCAACTTTCCGCCTCTCCCCCTGGCACTAGCGCCCTTTCCCGATTGGCGTCCGGCTCCGCTCAGATCACCCGCCCGGCCGCCCGAGTCTTGGTGGGACGCCCCGCTGGAGCCCGCTTCACCGGAAGGAAGGGTGCGACGAAGGCGTTGTGAAAGGTGTAGCCGCCTTTGAAGTCCTCGATCGAATCGGTGTCTGATTTCCCGAAGATGCCCACGCCGATGAGATTGAAGACCATCTGTCCGAAATCCTCTCCACAGCGAACGCCCCAAAAACCCAGAACGGTCGGCACCATCGGGCCAAATTGCTTCAACGCGAACTGCCGGATGCCCTCGAGGAGTTGCTGGCCGCTGACGTGACCGGCCGCCTCCTTGGCGCGCTTGCGCAGCTTCAGCGTGTAGTCGAGACCGTCGCGGAGAAAGTGATACGCATCCGCATGGTAGCGGGGATCCTGTTTGAGGATTTGATCGAGAGCTTCACCGAATTCGAGTTTCTGCATGGTTCGTCGGCAAACGGTGGAGCGACCGGCTTGATCGCTCTCGCGCGGAGGCCTGCTGCCGCGTAAAGTGCGCTCTCACCTGCGCGCCAAAGGCGCGCTCCGAATTTGCGTCGCGACAGTATGCGTCTCATGAAAAACCGTCAACATCGCCTTCGCTTCGGTGCGCTATTTTTCGTCGCGGTGCAGGCGACCCTGGCGGAAAATCCGCGTGACGCCTCGGTCGCGCAGGAATTGCGGGCGGTGCGCACGCAGGCTATCGCGCTCGGGATGCGCGAGGCGAGCGCGGAGGAGTGGGCGAAAGTGGACCGCGCCTTTTCCGATCTCGTCGCGCGGAATCCGCGCGAATCGGCGGTGCGCAGAGACTACGCGGAGTTTTTGTGGGGGCAGGAGGAGCGCGAACGCGCGATCCGCGAGTGGGAGGAGGTGGAGCGGCTCGCGCCTGCGGATGCCGTGGTGCTCGCGCGCCTCGCCGATGCGCATCTCGCCGCCGGCCGCGGCAAA
>JBGSYE010000104.1:0-6660 GCA_041751075.1 Chthoniobacteraceae bacterium | reverse complement strand
GGGTGGAAAATGGCTTGGCGAGCTCCCACCCCAAGCCGCCCTGTTCCTCTCCGGCTGAACGGGAGCCTCCAGCCCTCAAAATATCCCCGAAAATCCGCCGATCCTACCAGCGGACCGTTACTTCATTCACGTTTTTAGGTTGATTCAGCTTTTCTTCGACAGCTTCGCGGACGAATTCCTCGCGACTCTTACCCTCGGCGGCGGCGATGCGATCAACGAACGCGACGACATCGGGCGAAGTCCAGAAGCCGACCCGCGAGCCAGCGGCGGCCTTGGGACGTGGCGGCTTCACCTTCTTCTGCCGATCGTTTGGGTGCAGTCCGCCCTTGGGCGAGCTGGATTGGCGGGCTTGTGCCTGCTTTTGTGGAGGCGTCGCACCGGTGTGACGTGGGCCATTGGCTGATTGCGCGATTGTGCGCGGCCCGCTACTTTCGCGGCGGGTCTTGATCTTCTTTTGCATGTTTGCGCTTTGATTTGGATTTCTGGACCTTCTGCCGCCTCGGTGTTTGTAGCACCGGGGCGGTTTTCTTTGGTTGCGGCTCAATTCCTCGGGTCCAGTTGAGGAGCTGAATCGTGGTGTCTGCGTCAGGAGCAAACGCACCGGAAAGCCAACCGCTTACTACCTGGCGCGACACTCCGAGTTTCTTCGCGAGTGCTGACCCAGCCCCCCGAATGGAGGTCATCTCCAAAAGGTCATCGCGGAGATAGGGCCAAGATTTCGGCAAGTGAGGCGGCACGAATGCACCCTTACCCAAGCGTGCTTCATTGTCAAGTTTTACAGACACAATGCCCCTGATCTCCGACTCGATCAGCTTTCCAAACTGCTCCAGCACGGTCAGAAATTGGTAGAGCACTCCTTTGACGGAAGACTCCACCTCATCGCCCACCCCAGCTTTCTGAAGCTCCTCTTCGACCTGTTTGATGACCCGCCAGAATGCGGGGGTGATCGATAGAAACTCGCCCACCGGCGCGCTGAGGGGCGAGCCAAGATTGGTGTCGAAGTACCACGAAAAATTCTCACGCGGGCGCGGAGAAAAGTTACGAGCCAATGACGCTCCGAAGGTCTCGAAATCAAGCGTCTCCGGTCCTTCGCCCCGTCGCAACCATCGGGGATTCAAGTTCAATGCACGCCACGCCTGGAGTGCTACCGCGGCTTTCAATGGGACGCGTCCGGCCTCGTACGTCCACAGCGTCGTTGGTTGGATTTGGAGCGCCCGTGCGAATGCGGCCTGCGACATCAAGCGCTTTGTGCGCCAGAGCTTCAGCCGTTCGGCAATTTCGCGCTCATCGGGATCGACTGGCTTTGTCACCAAGCAAACCTAACAGAGCGCGCAGCCGCAAAAATACTTTCGATGAATCTTCATTCTGGAGTTGACGGTCCGCCGCCGATCCCCTACGCATTTGCCAATTCAAATGCCCGCCGATCACCGCAACAATCCCGCCGCTCCGGGGAAAGGAGTCCCAAGCCGGCTCGTCCAATTCCGCCAAGAGAGGCGCATCGGGAGGGCCGCATTGGCTCGATCAATCGATGTCACCCCGGAGGCACTGGCCACGTGGGAAAATGGCACCGTTCGCCTGCCCTGGCAGCCTGCGGAAAGCTTGTGGCGGGTGCTGTCATTGAACTCGGCATGGCTCGCCACAGGCGAAGGGTTGCAATTGCTCACCTTCGAGCCTTTCCGCGGTCGCCTCCCGCGGTTCGAGAGAGGCGCTCGGTTTGAAGACGTGTGGCCGCAGTTGGCTCCGGTCTTTTCGGCCGTCGATAGCGCGATGCGTCCCATTTATCTCGCGCAAGTCGAAGTCTTCCTCAGCCAGGCGAAGGACGGACACGTCCCGACCGGTCTCCTGTCAATCGTCGCGCACACGATCGACGAGCACCGGCCCGCGACCCCCGTCATCAAGATCCGTCCTGCACCCGCCCTCGAATCATGACCACGCCCGCTCTCGAACCATCCACGTCCACGCCGCCCACCGCCGGGCAGCTCGCCGCCGACGAATTCGGAACAAAACTCAAGGCCGTCCAGACGCTTTACATGGCGATTTTCGCCGCCCTCAAATCCGGGGAAATCACGGTTGTCGAAGCCCGCAAGCGCCGCCGGATAGTGGACGCATCGGCGAAGGAATTTCGCGGCGCGATCACGGCCCTCAGGAGCCTGACCCGCGCGAAACAATCAATTGAAGCGCTGAAATCGCAATAGGCATGAACACTCCAGCATCTCAGCAGCCAGCCGCGATCACCCACGAGATTTCCGCGCCCACCGTCGAGCAGCTCGTCGCCGCCGACGCCGCGGTGAAGCACTACGCATCGCGCTTCACGCCGGCCGGGTTGGGAATCCTCCGAGACCTTTGGCTCACCGAGCCGGAGCTCGCCATCTCGATCGCGGTCGGCACCCTGGAAATCCCGCAGGCCAGCGCGGCGCGGCACGAGGGCGAGAAGCTCGCCGCGACCCTCAGGATGCACCGCGGCGCCCGTGAAGCCTTCGTCGAACTCTACGTGCGCGACCCGAAGTCCGCGCAAAAGCTGGCCGGAGAGATGCCGCCGCTTCCAGCCGGTGAGAACCCCGCGAAAGATTCGCACACAATCCCGCCCCCGAGGCCAATGCATCGCCTTCGGTCCGACTCCGACTTCGAACTGACGGACGCCGAAAAGGCGCACGAGCAGGCAATGCTCATCAAGCAGATCCGCGAGGAGGGAAGATACACCGACTACTCGCGCGCACACGACGAGGCCCGGCGCCGCAGCCCCTCACTTTTTCTGTAAGAAACACGCACCAAACCACAACCTGCCATGCCACGAAAGAACTCCGGCGACCCCGTCGCCCTGCTCGAAACCGCTTCCACGTCTGCCCCGCCGCCACCGCCGCCGGTGCAGTATCCCAGCGCCATCCTGGCGCTCATCACGAACAACGGAGAACTCGCGCGAATTGCCCGGGCGATTCCCGCCACTGCGGAATTTGTCGAGCCCCTGCGGATGGAGTTCGAAGACCGCGTGCTGGAGGCCGATCTCGGCGACCAGAAGCAGACGGCCGGTCTCTGCATCCTCAGCACACAGATCGCCGTCGCCGACGCCCGGGTTGCCCTGCTTCGCCGGGAGTACGAAGCGAAGATCGAGTTTGCTCGCCGGCTGAATGTGCAGGCGTTTCGAGAGATCGAGATCGCCGCCTTCCGCCGTGCGCACTACCAGCTTGCGAAGGCCGTGGAAGACGGCACTGCGCGTGACGATCACCGCAGCCGCGACGAAGTCATCCAGAGCCGCACCGGCGACCGCATCCGGATGAATCTCAGCTCGGTCCGATCGCTCACGCCCGCCGGTGGCAACCCGGAGATGGATGGCACGCGCCTCGCGAAAGCCGCCGCGGACGTTTTCGGCGAGCTGAATGAATTGCAGCACGAACTCGGCGACCTCCCGCCCGTCGATCCCGCGACGGACTGGCTCGCCAACCGCGACCCGGCGCAGACCGGCCGCACCGCTCAGTACTGAAACTTCCTGTGATTGGGTTGAAACCAACCTCCGTCCGCGCCAAGGCCGGCAAACCTGCGCGGGGAAACCGGCCAGCGCGGACGGAGCGTTCTCGCAACCGCTTTGCGGGCGTGGCGCAGGCCAGGCGCGCCGTCGCCCGGCTCAAGGAGCGGCTTTTCACGCGCATCGCTGCGGAGGTCGAGCGCACAGGGCGGAAGACGATCGTCATGCACCGCTGCCGGGCCTTCTCCCAGCGCATGAAGGCCCGCCCGGGATGCTCGACCAACCGCACCTACCCGCAGTATTTCGCCTGGCTGCGAGCTGGCCGCAAAGCGGAGGCGATCGCAAAGAAGATCACCGCGCGCTCCGCGGAGGAAATCAAAACCTACCTCCCGCACATCGTGACGCACGCGATCACAAACGGCGGCCTGTTTTTCGCGACCGCCTTCGCCGAGGCGAAAAAATCCGGCATGCCGATCACCGTCGGCTACGCCACATATCTCCGCCGCGCCCGACAGCTCGGCTCTCTCGAACTCATCGCGACGGCACGGCAGCTCGCCCGCACACGGGCCAGGCTGGAACGCGAGCACAGCGCCGTGCTGCGGTCCCTCGATCACAAGGAAGCCCGGCTGCTCGGCGCCATCTCCTTTCCAAAGCCACGATGAAGAACCCACATGCCGGCAGAGCGCTCTGGCTGGAACTCCCGGGAAATCGCTCGATTTTTTTGGAGTGCCCCTCGCGCGAAGACTTCGCGGAGGTCTGCAAGCTCGACCTCGCGCCCGGCGCTCACGACACTCCCCTGGCGCTGGTTTCCCGGATGATCGCGCAGCTCGCCATGATCTTCGCCAAGGCCCGCTGGTCTTCGGCCCCCGGCGTCACCGTGGGAGAGATGGCGCCTCTCACCGCGATCGAGGCAGCAAGCATTACCGTCGGCGAAGCGCGCGAGATTTTCCACGCCTGGGTGGCCCAGGCCATCGGCAGCGATCCAGTGCAGGCCGTCAATCTCCAGGCCGTGCTCGCCCGCACCGGCTCGCTTCATCCGTGGGACCACTGGACGCTGGGCGAGGTCCGGCGGGCCCTGGAGGCAGGGAGCACACCATGAGCACCGAAGCGCAGCCAAAGCGCCTCGTCCTCGCGAGCACCGTGCTCGAATTTGAGTTGTCGGACGGGCGCAGTCTGCGGGTGCCGGCGCCGAGGCGCGGGCAGGTGGCCCGCGTCGCAGATTTGGAAGCTCGTGAAATTTGCCCGCCAGAGCCCGCTTTAGCCCATTCCGCACCCGGAACCCCTCCCGGCGGCGAAAACGATTTTGCAAAGGGTCCACGGCGTTTTGCAAAGGGTATGCAAAGCGCAGACGACCCCGCCTTGCTCGCCCTCCGAGCGGAGCAACTTGCCATCCTCACCGAAAACGCCGAGCCACCGCTGAACGTCGAGACTCTTTCCGCCGCGGAGCTGCTCCAGATGCTCTGGGCGCTCGTGGGCCACCACTACGAGCACGACGCCAACGTCGCTTCCCGCGCGTGCCAGGCGGTCCTCGCCACTGGTCACACCGCCCTCATCTAAATGGCTGATCTTCTCGTCAAAATCCGAATCCAGAGCGAAGCGCAGCTCGAAGCGCTGAAGGCGGCCGGCGTCGCGATCGAGAAGCTCGAAGGCGCGGCGAAAAGCGCGGAGGGGCCGCTGACCAGTCTCCTCCAGGGCTTCGGCCAGGGCATCGGGCAGGCGCTCACGACTTCGCTCGCGCAGATCCCCGGTGCGATCATCGACGCCACGAGGCAGGGTATTCTTTTCAACGCCATGCTCGCCGACAGCGAGACGGCGATTGCCAATGTGCTCCGGCAATTCCAGGGCCTGAGCAAGGAAGCCGCGAAGAACGCCGCGGCCGCGGCGATGCAACAGATCAACGACCTCGAACCGAAGACGGCGGGCAGCCTGCAAACGCTCGTCGGCGGCTTCCTCTCGACGGCGGCCGCCGCGCAGGCCGCGGGCATCAGCGTCAAAGACAACATCGATCTTGTCGGAAAATTCGCCAATGCGCTCGCCAATGCAAGCCTGCCTGCCGAGCAGCTCAAGCAAGAGCTGCGGGCGATCTTCACGGGCAACATCACAGCCGACGCCGACCTCGCGAAGCTCCTCGGCATCACCCCCGCGGGCCTCGCCAGCGCGAAAGAGGCCGGGAATGTCGTCGAGTATTTCCAGAAACAGATCGGCACCTTCGGGGATGCCGGCGACACCTTCGCGGTCGCGACCAGCTCGATGGAGAGCAACCTTGCGAAGCTCCGCGCCGCCCTCACCAAGCCGCTCTTCGACGAACTGAAAGAGGGCATCAAGGGTGTGAACGCCGCTTTCGATGATCCGCAGGCACAGGCGCAGATTCGCTTTTGGGCGAGCCTGGTGAAGGATGCGGTGGGAGTGGGGAAATTCGTCGGCAGCTCGATCGCGCGCGGCGCCGGGCAACTGCTCGACCCGCTGAACGTGCGGGGATTCGCGGCCCAAGCCATCGCCGGCAGTGATCGCGCGAAAGCACCGGAAGCTGCCGCGGCGATCGAAGAGACGAGCAAGGTGCTCGGGCCAAATGCCGCCGAAGTCGAGAAGGCTCGGGAGGAATGGCTCGCCCTCGGAGAGGCGATCTCTAAAGCCAATGCCGAAGTGGAAGAGGCCGCCAGCCGTTTCGCCTCGAGCGGCCAGACTCCCGACGCCGCGTTTCAGGCGAATATCGCCAAGCTCAATGCGGTGCGTGCCGAGCTGGCCGCGCAGACCGGTCTCGGCGCGGATGCGGACGCCGGGGACTTCCAGGCCGCCGGCATCCGGCTCGGGCTCGCCGACGTGCTCGAAAAGACGCGCATCCTTCTCGATCTCAACACCGACATCAACGAGCAGGCGCAGAAGCTCAGCACGACCAATGCAGAGACCCTGCAAACCGAAACGAAGCGCGCGACCGCGGCGAAGACCTTCCTCGCCGATCTCGAGTTGCAACTCAAGATCGAGCAGGCCCGCGTCACGGGCAATGACGCGCTGGTCGCCAATCTCGAAGACCAGCGCGACCTCGCCGCGCAGCTCGCCCACATTCAGGATGCCGACCTCACGCCGGGGGAGAAGGAACGCGCCTCCGACCTCACCCGACAGACGAGCGAGCTTGAGAAACAGCTCACGCTCAAGCAACAACTCGCCGCCCTCGAAGGCGCCGGCGAAGACCTCGCCATCGC
>JBGSYE010000103.1:0-13532 GCA_041751075.1 Chthoniobacteraceae bacterium | reverse complement strand
ATCGCCTGGAGCGTGTTGAGGTCGTGGCGCTGGGTGAACTGCTGGAAGGTCTCGCGGCCCTCGCGGTTCCGCAGATAGCCGCGCAGCATCTTCTCGATCGTCAGCTTGAGATCGTCGAAGGGAACGCCGGTGAAGACCTGTCGCCCGACCGCCTGATGTTTCCCAAAGCCACCGCCGACGAAAACGTGATAACCCTCGACGCTCTCGCCAGAAATCTTCGTCCGGACGCCGAGCAGGCCGATGTCGCCCATGTAATGTTGCGCGCAGGAATTCGGACAGCCCGTGAGGTGAATATTGATCGGTCGATCGAGTTCGACGCGCTTCTCCAGATAGTCCGCAAGATCCGCGGCGTTTCCCTTCGTATTGGCCTGCGCGAATTTGCAGAAGCTATTCCCCGTGCAAGCGATCAGCCCGCTGCGGAGGTGCGACTGCTCGGTGCTGAAGCCCAGCTTCTTCAAAGCCTTCGCCACCGTCTCGACATAGGCGTCCGGCACGTTTGGCAGGATGAAGTTTTGCCAGACGGTCAGCCGGATTTCCCCGGAGCCGTAGAGTTCCGCGATCTCCGCGAGGCGAATCATCTGCTTCGGCGTGATCTGGCCCACGGGCAGCGTGGCGCCGATATAATTCAGCCCGCGTTGCTTCTGTGGATAGATGCCGACGTGGGAGTGCGGGAGATCCTGGCTCGGATACGTGACCGCCTCGGCGTCGAGCGGTACGCGCTCCAGGGTGTACCCGAGCAATTTCTCCGTCTCCGCGAGGTATCGATCGAGTGTCCAGGTTTCGAGCAGATGCTTGAGTCGAGCTTTCTTGCGGTCGCCTCGGTTTCCATTGGCGATGTACACGCGGACGATCGCGGCGATGACCTTGTTGAGTTCCGCCGGCTTTACGAGCACGCCAAGGTCGCGCGCAAACGCTTTGTGGCCCGTCGCCCCGCCGAGCGCGATGCGGAAGAAAACGTCGTCACCGACTTTCACGGCCTTCGCACCGACGTCGTTGGTGTCCTCGACCGTGCCGATCAGTCCGCCGCCATCGTAAGCGATGTTGAACTTCCGCGGCAGATCGTAGAACGCGCGATCGTTCAGAATGATCTGCGCCATCTCGTGGCAGAGCGGCATCGTGTCGATGAGTTCGCACGGATCGACGCCGCCCGTCGGGTTTGCGGTCAGGTTGCGGATGTTATCCGCGCCCGCGCCGCGTGTGTGCAGGCCGACCGACTGGATGCGCCGGAGCACTTCCGGCGCGTCCTTCGGCTGGATGAGCCGGATTTGCAGATTCGCCCGCGTGGTGATCTGCACGTAGCCACTGGTCAGTTCCGCCGCGATCCTGGCGATCTCGCGGAGCTGGAAGCTGCGAAGCTGCCCGCCGGGGATGCGCAGCCGGGCCATGAAGGCTTCCTTGTTCGGCGTCAGAAAAAACAGCCCGTTCCATTTGAAGCGAAAGATTTCCTCCTTCTCCGGAGACTTATTGGCCACCGCGTGATCGAGCAAAACGGGATAGGCATCGAGCGGGTGGAGTTCGCGCTTCACGCGTTCCTCGAAGATCAGGTCTTCGAGGTCCACGGCCATTTCCGCCTGTGGCGTTGCTTCGACATCTCCGAAACGCAACCCACGCGCGGCAGCTCCAGCGAAGAAGCCGGTCAGGTAGTTCGATTGCTCGCCGGTCAGTGGCGAACCGTTGATCGTTTGGATGGGCAGGGTGGCGGTGCTCATGGTGAGAATGGGGCGGAGCGCCGGGTACCGCACGCATCCCGCGTGTTGGTTCCGGCGTCCCGCCGGAACGAACTTCCTAGGTTGATTGAAGTTCGAGTGCGCTCAGATGCTCGTGGGCGTTTTGAAAGTCCGTCGCGGCGTGGCGCCGCGACCGACACGCGGGACGCGTACGGCACCCGGAACTCCGCGTTCGTGCGTTCAATAGACATCGCGCTGGTACCTCTTGCCGGATTTCAGTTTCGCCACGTAATCGACCGCCGCATCGGGGCTCAGGCCGCCGGTGGTTTCGGCGATCTGGTGCAGCGCGGCGTCCACGTCCTTCGCCATGCGGCTGGCGTCGCCGCAGACGTAGAAGTGCGCACCGTCCTGCAGCCACGCCCACAGCTCGGCGGCATTTTCAAGCATCCGATTCTGGACGTAGATCTTCTCGGCCTGATCGCGCGAGAAGGCGAGATCGAGGCGGGAGAGATGTCCGTTCGCGAGCCAGCCTTCGAGTTGCTCCTGGTAAAGAAAATCCGTCGCCCGTCTCTGGTCGCCGAAGAGCAGCCAGTTGCGGCCGCTGGCTCCGATCGCGGCGCGTTCCTCGAGGAAAGCACGGAATGGCGCGATGCCGGTTCCAGGTCCGCACATGATCACAGGCGTGTCGCCCTCGGCGGGCAACCGAAAGCCGTGGGAGACCTGGATATAGACGGGCACCGGAGTATCCGCTCCGACGCGATCGGCGAGGAAGGTCGAGGCCAGACCTTTGCGAGCGCGCCCGTGGCTCTCGTATCGCACGGCGCCGACCGTGAGATGCACTTCATCAGGATGCGCCTTGGGACTCGAGGAGATGGAGTAAAGGCGGGGCTGCAGCTTCTTGAGCAAAGGAATCAACTCGCCCGAACCGAATGGCGTGCTCATCCCGGTGAGCACGTCGAGGATTTCCCGGCCCCAGAGGAACTTCTTGAGATCGTCCCTCCGTGCTGGATCGAGCAGGGCGGCAAGCTCGGCGTGGCGGACAGAGGCGGCCTTGAGGAAATCCGGGGAAGGCTTGGTGATGTCGTAAAGCTGCGCGAGCGCGAGGCGGAGAGAAGTTTCTGCGCCGTCCGGTGTACCCACCGCTTCTTCACCATCACAGCCGAGCACCTTCAGCAAGTCCGTCACGAGTTCGGGGCAATTCGCCGGGAGCAATCCGAGGGCATCGCCGACTTCGTAACTCAATCCCGAGCCTGCGAGCGCGATCTCGAAATGCCGGACTTCCTTGCCCGAGCCTTCTCCAGTCAGCACGCGATTTACCGTGAGCCGCGCCGGGAAGGGGTTCGTGCGGGAGAAGCCTTGCGGAGCCTCCGCGACCGGAACCGCGGAGACTCCGCCAGGGTTCGATGGCGCGAGGGGGGCGCCGTTGGAGGAGGAAAGGGCGGCGAAGACGCCTTCGGTCCAGGCTTTCGCGGGAGCGTCGTAGTCCACGTCGCAGTCGATGCGTGGATGCACTCGCTGCGCGCCGAGTTCCTCGAAGCGCGCGTCGCAAAGACTCCCGAACTGGCAGAACGCCGGGTAATTCGTATCGCCGAGCGCGAGCACGGAGAAGTGCGTGCCTTCGAGGCGCGGCGCACTCTCGCCTTTCAGGTAACTCCAAAAGCTCTGCGCATTATCCGGCGGCTCGCCATCGCCATAGGTGCTGGTGATGACGAGTAAGTGCTCCGCGCCGGCGAGATCGACCGTCTCGAACTTGTCCATGCACACCAGCTTTGGCGCGAAGCCGCGCGCTTCCGCCGCTTTGGCGGTCTTCTTCGCGAGGGCTTCCGCGGTGCCCGTCTGGCTGCCAAAGAGGATCGTCAGGGGCTTGGGCGGCGCTGCGGGCGCGGCCGGGACTCCGGCGAGGGCGCGCGCGCCAGCGCCAGCGTCGGAAAAAAATCCTGCGAGATAACCGTTCAGCCACAAGCGTTGCTCCTCGGTAAAAGGAGCATTGTCGGGAATGAACGGGATCTGAGCTGTCATGTGGCTTAAACTGGGAGAGCGTGGGTGTGAGAGGCGGGCGGAGGTTGGCGCTGATGCCTGTTCGTTACGAGGCGGCCAGCAGCTTCGCGAGGAGGTAGAGGCACAGGGCGAAGAGGAGCCAGAAGCCGGCGCGGTAAAAGCCGAGCGGGTTGCGCTCGAGGAGCGGCGCGCTTCCGTCCGCAAAGAACGGTTCGACCCGATCGGGATTCGCCAGCTCGAATTCGCACTCGCTGAAGTGCTGGTAACGCCGCGCGGGCTCAGCGGCGATGGCGTGCAGGAGGATAGTGCCGAGCCACGGCGGCACATTGGCATTTAGCCGGGCCGGCGCTTTCGGCGCAGAAAAATGCGGCGTCTGGAAACGCTCGATCTCGCCGTAGGGAAAGGCGCCGGTCAGCGCCTCGTAGAGGGTGACGCCGATGGCGAAAAGCTCCGTGCGTTCGCTGATCGGCGCCCCATGGAAACGCTCGGGCGCGAGATAGCTCGCGGTGCCCGCGCGCGAGGTGACGCTGAAGATTTCCGCCGCGCTTCCGAGGTCGATGAGCTTGAAGCGCACGCGGTCGTAGTCGCTCACGACGAGAATGTTCTCCGGCTTGATGTCGCCGTGGACGAGGTCGAGCGCGAGCAGCGCGCGGCTGGCGGCGAGGAGAAAATGGCCGAGCCGCACCGCTTCATCCGCCGCGAGCCGGCGCGAACGCAGCAGGGTCTTGAGGCTCGGCGCTTCGATGAACTCCATGACGTAATACCGCGCCGTCGCTTCCTCCGGCACGAACGCCCCGACGAACCACTGGCCCTCGAGCCGCGTGGCGTTCCACGATTCCTTTACGAATTGCGTGAGCACGGCGTCGTCATCGCGCGCTTCGAGCGGAGCAAATTTCAACGTCCAGCGCTGGCCGTCCTTTTGCGCCAGCCACACGCGGTCGCTGTGTTGGAATGGCCGCAGCAGCTCGTAGCCGTCGATCGTATCGCCCTTGCGCAGCGTATCGGGGATGGGGAGGGGGAGCGCGCTCACGGCGTGCAGCCTTCCAGCTTTCCGCACGTCGATCACGATCGCACTCATGTCGTCGAGCGTCTCCGGTTTGGCCAGTTCTCGAGCGTCCTGGACGATCGCGCGTGCCGCGGTGCCGGCCGTCAGCCGGGTGCGGAGATCCTCGTCGCTCAGGATGTTCGACACGCCATCCGAGCAGAGGAAGGCGATGTCGCCATCGTTGAGTTGGCGCTCGAAGCAGTGCGGCTCGACCTCCGGCGCGAGGCCGATCGCACGCCGCAAAACGTGGCGCATGGTGTCGTCGGTGTGATCCACGGAGAGCTGCGTGAGCGCGCCATCCCGGGCGAGATAGACTCGCGAGTCGCCGACATTCAGTCCGTAAAGGCGGTCGCCCTCGACCACGGCCACTGAGAGCGTCGAGACCAGTTCCGGTCCCGAGAAGCGGACCAGGGATTCCTGGTGCAGCGTGCGATTGATGAGCCGCGCGAATTCCGCGAGCGCCTTCTGCGGCGGCCAGCTTGCGGGGCGCGCCTCGTAATTGTTCACCAGCGATTGCACGATGCGCGTGCTGGCCTCGCGTCCGCCCCGCGCCGCGCCGATGCCATCGGCGAGCACGGCGATGACCGTCTCGTCCCACGACTTCACGGCGAAGGCATCGTCCGAACCGGCGCGCTCGTCCTGCGGGAGGCCGTGAGTGGTGATTTGGACTTTCACAAAAAGGATGAAGGCTGAAGCGCTCAGATGCGGGCGCTGGCGACGGCGCCCCAGGTCGTGCGCCAGCGAGTCTTCACCAGGCTGAGACCGGCGACGGCGAGCACGCAGAGCCCCGCGAAGAGGTAGAAGCCCGTGGCGTAGGAGCCGGTGAGCCCCTTGGCCAGGCCGAGCGAGCTGGCGAGATAGAATCCGCCGATACCGCCGCCCGCGCCGACGAGGCCGGTCATCACCCCGATGTCCTTTCCGAAACGCTGCGGGAGGAGTTGGAAGACAGCGCCATTAGCCATGCCGAGCGCGCCCGAGGCGCAGAGGAACGTCGCCACATTGTACCCGATGCCATGCGCAAAGGTGCTCGCGATGAGCGCGACCGCGGCCACCGCGTAGAAAGTGTAGAGCGAGCGGATGCCGCCGATGCGATCGGCGATCGCGCCACCGACGGGCCTAAGCAGCGCACCGACCAGCGTGCAGAGCGCCGCGAAGTCGCCCGCCTGCACCGGAGTCAGTCCGTATTCGCTTTTAAAATAAAGCACGTAGCTCGAAGCGAGGCCGACGAACCCGCCGAAGCTCACCGTGTAATAGAAACAAAACCAGTGAGCATCCTTGTCGCGCAGGAGCGTCCAGTAGTCGGCCAGCTTCTTCCGCTTCACCTCGACCGGCGCCTCTTTCGACCAGAGGATATACACCGCGAGCACGAGCACCGCGGGGATGAGCGCGAGACCGAAGACCGCCTGCCATCCGTAAGCCGCCGCGAGCCGTGGCGCAAAGAGGCTGTCGAGCACCACACCGACATTGCCCGCGCCGGCGAGCCCCATCACCACACCCTGCATATTCGGCGGATACCAGCGGCCCGCCTGCGGCAGTGCGACGGCGAAGCTCGCGCCGGCAAAGCCGAGCACGAGTCCCATGAGCAGGGTCGCCTCGTAGGTCGGCAGACCGGCGATGTAGGCCACGCCGAGGCCGGCGATCACCACGAGCTGCGCGGCGATGCCGGTATTCTTCGCGCCGATGCGATCGACCAGCAGCCCGAGCGCGATGCGCAGGATCGCGCCGGAGAGGATCGGCATCGCGACCATGAATCCCTTCTGCTGCGCATTCAGGTGCAGCGATTCCCCGATCTGCACGCCGAGCGGACCGAGGACGGTCCAGACCATGAAGCTGAAATCGAAGTAGAGAAACGCGGTGAGCAGCGTGGGCCAGTGACCGGATTGTTTGAGCGCGGAGAGTTTCAAATGTGGTTGTCGATTTGGATGCGGCATCGCTGGATTGCGGGCACGGCGCGCCTTTAGCGTCGCGCGTGCCACCGCGCTTCCCCGGGCGGCTCATTGTTTTCATCGAAACGATGAATGCCGTTCATCGCGCTGGGAAAGCTTCGTGAAATCATGCGTTTAGACCGGCCCGGAATGGTGAAGGTTTTCCAGCCCCAGGCACCGCAGTGACGCGCAGGCGCGGCTCCGGCGCGACTGGCTCCGAACCAATCCGCGGCCGGTGTCTGGAGCTTTCTGCCCACCGTGAGCAGCCCGCGGGCATCGCCGAAGGCTCTGAAGTGCGGTGACTTCTTAGCTTCCCGGTTGCGTCTGCCGCGCGGGACTGGCCGCGCGGCAGACGACCCAACCAAGAAAGCGGGCGTCAGAACGTGATCGTCGCTTGCACGTAACCGAAGTCTGCGTCGTCGCTCGCGCCGGTGTCTGCGAGATAGTCTCCAGCGAAGAAGTGGCTGTAGCCGGCTTCCACGGCGAAGTGCTTGTTCACGGTCCATTGCGCCACCACATCGACTTCGGAGCCGGCGTAGCTGTCGGCATTGCGGGCGAGCGCCGTGAGCGGGCGCACCGCGGTGACGCCGTTGGCGCGGTACCAGACGTCATCGGTGCTCGCGAGCCAGAAGGCGCGATACTCCGCCTTGAGGGTCACCGCCTTCACCGGTTGCGCTTTCACCGAGACCTCGATCTCGTGCATGTTCTGCCACGAGAAGACGTCCATCTGACCGTAGAATTTGTGATTCGTCGGGAAGAGATTCTGAAACGTCTCGATGTCGCCGTCCGCGGGATCGCCATCGCCGGAGCCGAAGTTGTAGGCGACGCCCAATCGCGGCAGCCAGCCGATGTCGAAGGTGTAACCGAGTCCGCCGTGCACGGCGAAGGCCGTGAGGTCGAGCCCTCGAACTTCACCGGTCTGGAACGCGCCCTCGAACTCGTAATCGAGTCCTACGGGCTTTGGCGCCGCCGGCGGCGGTGGCATGGACTTCCCGTCGGCGGCCATCTTGCCCTCCCGAGCCGGTGCGCTGTGCGCAAAAGCGCCAGGCTTCGACTTGAGGCGCAGGCCGAGCGTCACGAAATCGGTGTCGCCGAGCGCGGCCGGAAGATACTTCGGATTCTGATTCTCATGCAGATACAGCGCGTAGAGATCGATGGTCTGCGGACCGAGCGCCGTGGTGCTGAAGTAGAGCCCGCTGAAGACCTGCTGCCGGTCGTTCTCGTTGCCGTTGAAGAGATCGGATTGGTTGTAACTCCCGCGCTCCGGCACCACGACGGTGCTGGCGAAGGCATCGAGCCACCACGTCTTCTCTTCCCAGCGCAGTTTCACGGCGTCGAAGGTCCGGCCGATGTTGTTCCAATCGAACGCGCCAATGAGCCGCTCGTCCCCGTAGCTCAGGATTTGCCGTCCCACCTTGAGCGTGAGCGGAAAGTCCATCGGATTTCCGAATTCAAAGTATCCCTGGCGAAGATCGAAGGCATCATCGCCTTCCGCGGCGAGCAGACCGGGGAAGTCGGGACGATCCGAATTGATCTCCCGCGAGTCCTGCCCCTGCACATAGATTTTGAACCAATCACTGGGCTTGACCAGCATCCCGATGCGGGCGCGCTGGAGGAACCAGTTGTCGTCGGTGAAGACATTCACCGCGTCGTTGAAGTCGAAGTTGTTGTCGCGAATCTCCCAGCGCACGCGCTCCTGCACGTCGAAGACGAGAGCACCGCCGAAGAAGCTGAGCGGGTTGTTTTCCGGCGCCTTATCAATCACGATCTTGCTGCCGGTGTGGTTCGCATCCATCTGACCTGCATAGGCAAAATTGAACGCACTGGTCAGGAGCGCTGCCGCGAACAGCGCCCCGCTTTTGTTGCCGAGAGTTCCCGGGTGTTTCGATGGCTTTTTCATGGGTGGTTGCTTCTTACTTTTCAGTAACCGGACATGTTCGCCCGGATGGTTGGGTGGTGTTGGGTTGGATTGGTCAAAGAGCATTTTGACCGAAAGGCGTTCGGTGTTGTTGGGTCCGGCGGCTTGTTCGATTGAGGCGGCGGCGTTTTGCATGGTGGTCGCCAGCACGCCATACACGGTCGCCCAAGCTTCGTTGACCTCCGGGGTGAAGGCCGGCCCGAGGCCCTGTTTGAGCGTCCGGAGCAGCGCGGCTCCGACCGTGTCGTAGTGCGAGTCCTGGACTCGGTTTCCCACGTGCCGGCGGCCGAGATCCTCGACCACGGGCACGAGCGCAGGCAGATTGCTGAGCCCGCGCACGGCGCCGCCGATCATTTGCATCAGCTTCTTGCGCTGCTCGGTGAGGTCTTCCTTAAAGAGCGGCCGCAGCGCCGGATCGAGTTCAAAGAGGCGGTTGAAGTAACCGGCGATCATGCTGGTAACGGCACCCCAGGCGATCCAGAGCAGTGGCGATTTTTGGGCGCGAGTTCGAGCATGGGTTAGTGCGGAGCGAGTTCGGCGACCGGCGCCGACTCCGCTGCCGCCGGTGCATACGCGTCCATTTTTCCGTGCGCGTGGATTTCGAGGAATTCGATCAGGTGCTCGCGCAGCCGGTAGTAATCCTGGTGCTCCATGACGGCGCGGCGGTCGCGTGGGCGTGGAAATCTCACCGGCAGGATGTCGCCGATAGTGGCCTCGGGGCCGTTCGTCATCATCACCACGCGATCGCTGAGAAAGAGCGCCTCATCGACGTCGTGCGTGACCATCATGGCCGTGATCTTTTCCCGCGCCCACAGCTCGAGCAGCACCTCCTGCAGCTCGTAGCGCGTGAGCGAATCGAGCATGCCGAAGGGTTCATCGAGCAGCAGCATTTTCGGCTTCAGCGCAAAGGCGCGCGCGATGCCGACGCGCTGGCGCATGCCCTGGCTGAGTTCACCGGGGTGGCGCTCCATCGAGTCGCCGAGGCCGACGATGCTCAGGTAATACTCCGCGATCTCCCGGCGCTCCCGTTTGCTCGCGGTAAAGAAAACCTGGTCGATGCCGAGCATCACGTTGTCCCGCGCGCTCATCCATGGCAGCAGCGAGGGCGATTGGAAGACGATGCCGCGATCCGGCCCCGCGCCGACGATTTCCTTTCCCGCGATGACGATGACGCCGCCGGTGATCTCGGTGAGGCCGGCGAGCATCATGAGTTGCGTGGACTTTCCGCAGCCGGAGTGGCCGATCACGGTCACAAACTCGCCCTTGGCGATCTTGAGGTTGAAGTCCTTCACGACGATCTGCTCGCCCCCCCCCGCCCTCGGGTAGGACTTCGTGATCTGGCTCATATCGACGTAGGCGCTCATGGGCGGATCTCCTCCGGCACCTGGACGGTTTTGATCTCGCAACGCCGCACCGGCCTGCGCCCGAAAGTGAAAGCGGGCCGGCCGCGCGAGAGATCCTCTGGCTCGATATCGGGAAGCACGAGGCGCTTGCTCAGATGCGCCTGGCTGCGGTCGCGCGTCTGGAGCAGGTAGCCGATGACTTCGTTGCGGATTCGTTTGAAGTCGTCGCATTCATTGAGGCGCTTGCGATCCCGGGGTCGCGGCAGCGTCACCGGGATGCTCGGCCCGAGCGTGGCTCCTGGGCCGGCAGTGAGCGGGATCACGCGATCGGCGAGGAGGATGGCCTCGTCGGGATCGTTGGTGATGAGCACGATCGTCGTGTCGTCCTCCCGGCGGATGCTCGTGATCTCGTCCTGCAGGTTCGCGCGCGTGAGCGCATCCAGCGCGCTGAGCGGTTCGTCGAGCAGCAGCACCTTGGGATTGATCGCGAGCGTGCGCGCCACGGCCACGCGCTGGCGCATGCCGCCGGAGAGTTCGCTCGGCCGTTTGTCGCGCGCCTCGGCGAGCTTCACCATCGTGACGAACTTTTCGGTGTGCTCGCGGCGCAGGGCGGCGCTCCATTCATGGAAGACCTCGTCCACGGCGAGCGCGACGTTTTCATAGACGGTGAGCCACGGGAGCAGGGAGTAGTTTTGGAAGACGAGTCCGCGATCGGGACCAGGGCCGGAAACGATTCCGCCGTCGAGCTTCACCGTGCCGGAGTCGGGCTTCACGAGGCCGGCGATCATCGAGATGAGCGTCGTCTTGCCCGCGCCCGAGTAGCCGATGATCGCGACGAACTCGCCCTTTTCGATCTCGAGATTGATCCCGGTGAGGACCTCTCGCGAGCCGTAGCGTTTGCTGGCGTCCGTGATCTCCAGGTAAGGCATCAGACGGCGCGGGACTTGTCGTAACTCACGAGTTGCTGGGCCATGATCATCACGCGATCGAGGACAAAGCCGATGATTCCGATGGTGAAGACGGCGACCATGATGCGCGCGAGCGTCGTGCTGCTGCCGTTTTGGAACATGTCCCAGACGAACTTCCCGAGCCCGGGATTCTGCGCCAGCATCTCGGCCGCGATGAGCACCATCCAGCCCACGCCGAGCGACAGCCGCAGTCCGGTAAAGATGTAAGGCAGCGCCGAGGGGATGACGATCTTTCGCACTTTCTTCGCCCAGCCGAGTTTGAGCACGCGGGCGACGTTAAGATGATCCTTGTCGATCGAGACGACGCCGATGGCGGTATTGATGAGCGTCGTCCAGAGCGAGCAGAGCGCGACGACGATGGCAGAGGAGAGGAAGGACTTCTCGAACATCGGCTCCTTCGGATTGTAGAGCGCGCTGACCAGGATCATCACGATCGGCAGCCACGCGAGCGGCGAGACGGGCTTGAAGATCTGGATGAAGGGATTGACCGCGCTCATGAAGGTCTTGCTCAGCCCGCACAGGACGCCGATCGGAATCGCCACCGCAGAGGCGATGAGGAAGCCGATAAAGACCGTCTTCAAGCTGGTGAAGATCTGGTCGATGTAGGTGGGCGGCCCCGCATACTTGCGGGTCGGGTAAGTGCGGTCCGGGAATTTCGCGAGATACGCCGCCTTCCTGGTCTTCTCGTTTGCGTAGAAATCGACGGCCGCCTTGCGCTCGGCGACGTGTTCCTTCCACATCTGCCCGGCCTCGGTCCACACCGCGACCGGCCCGGGGATGGAGCCGAAGCTGACCTTCACATTTCGCGCGACCAGCGACCACGCGAAGAGAAATATCGCAAACGCGAGGATCGGCGCGCCGATGGTCGTCGCGATGAGTTGAAACTGGCGCTTCGGTTCCTGGCCGGAAGCGAGCCGCGCGAATGGCGAGAACCAGGTGAGGCCGAAGTGGTCGAAGAGGGTGGCGATGCGTTGCATGGTGCTGGGTCGGATGCTGGCGCGTCAGTCCTTGAGGCCCACTGGGAAGTGCCGCAGGTATTCGGTGGGTTTGCGGCCGTCGTAGCTGAGCCCGTCGATGAAGTTGGCGTCGGCAGGCTTGTAGCCATCGGTCTCCGGGACATCCGATTCCTTGATGCCCCCCTCGGCGATCAGCGCCCTGGCGGCCTTCAGATAGATCTCCGGCTTATAAACATCGCGCGCCACCTGGTCATACCACGCATCCGGCTTGGCCTCGTCGATCTGCCCCCAGCGGCGCATCTGGGTGAGAAACCACACGCAATCGCTGTAGTAAGGATAGGTGGCGAAATAGCGGAAGAAGACATTGAAGTCCGGCAGGTCGCGCTTGTCCCCCTTCTCGTATTCGAAGGTGCCCGTCATGCTGTTGGCGATGACGGCCACGTCGGCGCCCACGTAGGTAGGCTTCGAGAGAATCTCGCAGGCTTGCCTGCGGTTTTCGGCGCTTTCATCGAGCCACTTGCCCGCACGGATCAGCGCCTTCACGACGGCGACGTGGGTGTTCGGGTATTTCCTGTCCCACTCGGCGGTGACGCCAAAGACCTTCTCGGGATTGTTCTTCCAGATCTCGTAATCGGTAATGACCGGCACGCCGATGCCCATGAATACGGCCTGTTGATTCCACGGTTCACCCACGCAGTACCCGTGGATCGTGCCCTGCGAAAGCGTTGCCGGCATCTGCGGCGGGGGCGTCACCGAGAGGAGCACGTCCGCGTCGCTAGTGCCCGTCGTGTCGCCTTTGGTGTAGTAGCCGGGGCTGATCCCGCCCGCGGCCAGCCAGTAGCGCAGTTCGTAGTTGTGCGTGGAGACGGGGAAGACCATGCCGAACTTCAGCATCGCGCCCGCATTCTTGTGTTCCTTGACGATCGGAAGCAGCGCCGCGGCGGAGATCGGATGTTTCGGCTTTTCTCCCGCGAGATCGGGAGACTGCGCCTGCATCTGCTTCCAGACTTCGTTCGAGACGGTGATGCCGTTGCCATTCAGGTCCATGCTGAAGGCGGTGATGATCGACGCCTTGGTGCCGATGCCGACTGTGGCGCCGATGGGTTGCCCGGCGAGCATGTGCGCGCCGTCGAGTTCACCGGTGATCACGCGATCGAGGAGGATCTTCCAGTTCGCCTGCGCCTCGACATCGACAAAGAGTCCCTCCTCTTCAAAGAATCCGAGTTCCTTCGCGATCACGATGGGTGCGCAGTCGGTAAGCTTGATGAATCCAAACTTAAGTTCGCTCTTCTCCAGTTTCGCCGCCGCGGACCTTCCACCGCCGGCCTTCGTTTCAGCAGTGGTCGTACTCGTCGTTTCCGAGGTGCCTGACGCATCCCCGGACTTCTTCCCGCACGCTGACAGGAGCGCGAGCGCCGCTGGAACGAGCAGGAAAAGCGTCGCAGCTTGGATGCGGGTGAGGAGGCGGGGTGGGTTCGATTGGCGTTGCTTCATAGGGCGTTTTGCGATTTCTCAACGAGCCGGAGAGCCTCGCGATGGAGGTCCGGGCGGAACCAGTCGGGCAGGCGAGGCGGATCGGGCGAGGGCGGACGTGATTCTTTTTGCGCATCGGTGTGGTTGGACTTGCGGCGCGCCGCCCTTTAGCTGCCGACATGCCAGCGCTCGCTCAGGGAGTGCAGAAACAGTGCGCGACTTTTCGATCCAAATGATGA